>JAGWVO010000174.1 GCA_018970845.1 Planctomycetota bacterium | reverse complement strand
TGGGTGGGGAGAGGCCATTGGGCTGGCAATCAGAAGGACCAGCTTGGGGAGTTATTGGAACTAAGTCAGCGGGAGGGGTATGCCGAAGAGAGGACTCGAACCTCCACTCCCTTGCGAGAACTAGCTCCTGAGGCTAGCGCGTCTGCCAATTCCGCCACTTCGGCAATCATGCCACAATAGGGCATGGAAGCGCCGTTCGTCAAGGAACCATGCCCTTGCCGGCATCCGGGGTTGCGGAGAGAGGCCCCGCGAACCTCGGATCACTCCAAACCAGACTGAAATCCGGCCACCACCGGGGATCAGCCGACGCATCCCGAGGCGGCAACGACCCGGCTGGCGGTTCCTCGTCGATCAGCGCCCCCAGGAAATTCGCCTTGGCCGACAATTCCCCATGAACCATGGCCCCGCGGCTTTGGATTGCCGCCAATCGGCCGATCTCGCGGCGGAACATGCGGCACGGGGAAAAAGGATCGGCGCCACGCACTCCGAACAACCACCACCCCGCCTGCCGCTCCAGCCAGCGGCGCCAGCCCGGCCAACCAGGCGCCGGGCCGATGTCGATGGCCAAAACAACCCGCGCGACAGTCCGAACCAACCCATGCAGCAAACGGGCCCCAAGGGAGCGAGGTGATTCGGGCCGGCAGGCCACCACCATATGGGCCCGGTCGATCTTGGCGCCAAGGCCGCGGGCCAAGTCGGCTCGCCTCCATGGCGCGCCGGCCGGCACCACGAGAACGGTCGGCGTTTCGGCCTGCTCCAAAGCCGCCGACAGCAGCACCCCCTCCCCCGGGGAATCATGCCGGTTCAAACCGGCGTCAATAAGGCGGGATCCCTCCGGCAGGCTTTCAACAAAATGGCCCCAGAAAACCCGGTCGGCATCGGTTACCTCGCCGCCAGCCGATGTCGGCAGCAGGATCACCGACATCGGGCAGGCGCTTACCGGGTCGAGGGGGGTGATTCGGGGCATGAAGCCAGCACCACGGGCGACGCCGGACTCCTTCGCTCCAACCTCACCAAAACCAGGTCGGCGCGATCCGGCAAGGACAATGTACGCCCCGGATCCCGTTCCGCGAGCATCTTCCAGGCAAAGCCCGGCTCGATGAACAGGCCTTCGGCGAGCCTTTGCCTTGCCGTCACCACCCAGGCCGCTCCCTTGGAATCCGTTTCGGAGGCCAGTTCCGGCCAGTCGATCCTGGTGCGAAGCGGTCGGTTCAGCCAATAGGCCAGTTCATGCTGCTCAAGCTGGAAAAACACAGGTGTCTCATCCCCGGGAACCTGTTCATTGATCGACCGGGCCATCGTTCCCAGGTCGCGAAGGCGATTGTCGGCCGGCAATGTCCATTCGATGTGAAAGCACCATCCGGCGGCCACCAAGGCCATCGCCGCGACCAGCGCTCCGCCTTCCCATCGCCTCCTCGCCAAGGCCAGCGACATTTGACGGGCTTCCCACCAGCAGGCCACCACCCACGCCGCGGCCGGAAAGGCGGGAATCAGGTAATCCATTCGCTTGAAGCGGGCGGCGGTGAGCACCCCGATGATCGCCGCCAGCCAGACGATTCCATCAAGGGCATCTCGACGGACGGGCGTGGCATCGCCTTGCCTGCGAACGGCCCAGGCAATCGCGGGAACCAACAGCAGGCTCCAAGGCAACGCCTCAAAAGGCCCCTGGACGAGATAAAGCCACCAAGGGTGTTCCCGCAAGCGGGTTCCACCCATCCCGCGCCCCCAGGTGTGCAGCCAGAAGAATTCCTCCGTGAATTTGCCATCGGTGCGGGCATCCGCCTCGAGGAACCATGGCAGGCAGGCAAAGGCGCCCGCCACGACGGGCAAAACCAGCCAAGCCGCATGGCGCATGGTTTCCGCCCATGTCGCGCGGGCGCGGAAAACAGACAGGCCAAGCCCGACGGCAGCCAAGAGCACGGGAGCCAGGGGGCCCTTGGTCATGACGCCGATGGCGCAAGCCAGCGCGAGACCGAAGGCGGCCCAATGCCTGGCAACGCCAGCCTCCCGCCTGATCACCACCTGGCAACAGCATCCGGCCGTGATGGCGGCCGCGAGCGGCATGTCGGTGCGCGCGATTCGGGCCAGCCAAGTGAAGTGCGTCATCGTCAGGAGCATCATGCCGGCAACGATTCCACGCCGGGGATTTCCCGTCCGGATTCCCAGGAACACGAGGCATCCGGCGCACACAATCGCCGCGACGGCCGAAGGCAACCTGATGGCCAACGGACCGGGATGTTCCTCCCCCAGCAGGCGCGCGGTGCCGGCGATCAGCCAATACGAGAGGGGCGGTTTCTGGAGTTCGGGAGTGCCGTCGGGCAAGAATGACGGTCCCCAACCCGGATTTCTCAGGTACCAGGAGGCGTTGAGGCCGGCGCGCGCTTCATGGCTGCTCCACAGGCCGCGCTCGGCGAGGCGATGGAACACCAGCAGGTAAACGGCCAAGGCGATCGCCGGCACCGCGAGCAGGCGCGCCAGCGTGGCCCGATCAGGCAGCATGAAGCTCGCCACCCGGTTCGCTCAATCGTTGGAAGGCGGGACAATTCCTTAGCAACTCGGACTCGGACCCGATCCCGGCGATATGGCCATGGTCGAGCACGAGGATCCGGCTGGCGATCTCGAGGGTGTGCATCCGGTGGGTGATCATGAAGGTGGTGCGCCCGCGGACGAAATCGGCCATGGCCCGGTGGATGAGGGCCTCGCTTTCCGCGTCGGTCTGGCTGGTGAACTCATCGAGCAGAAGGATGGCCGGATCGCGCAGGATGGCGCGGGCCAGGCAGATGCGCTGCTTCTGTCCGCCGGATAGCTTGCCGCCGCATTCCCCGGCGTTCGTGTCATATCCGTTGGGGAGGCGGGTGATGAAGTCGTGGGCGAACGCCTTGCGCGCCGCGCCTTCCACCTCCTCGCGGGTGGCGGAACGCGAACCATAGGCGATGTTGGCATGGATCGTGTCGTCGAACAGGACCGTGTCCTGCGAGACAAGCCCGATGGCGTGCCTGAGGCTGCGGACATTGACCTGCCTGAGGTCGTGCCCGAGCACCATGACGGAACCATGGACCGGGTCGCGGAACCTCGGCAGCAGCGAGAGCAGGGTCGACTTGCCAGACCCGTTGCCACCGACGATCGCGATGGTCTCGCCGTGGTCGACGCGGAAGGAAAGATGCGAGAGGATCGGCCTGCCCGGCTCGAACGAGAAGCAGACATCGCGGAACTCGATGAGGGGCGGCGCGGCATGGCCCTTGACCGGCGGCGCCGACAGCCTGCCGTCATCGCCGACGCGCAGGGCAGGGCCATCGGCGTTGGCCTTGATGCGGGGCTCGCGGTCGAGGCAGTCGAAGATCCGGTCGGCCGCGGCGCCACCGGCCTGGATCTTGGTGAACACGCTCGACAGCTTCCTCACGGGGTCGGCGATGGCCGCGAGCAGGACATAGAGCTGCAGCAGAGCCTCGGCGTCGAGGGGTTGCTCGCTGAACTTGAGTCCCATGAACGAGGTGTGCCTTCGCAGCACGAGGTAAGACCCGGCAAGCAGGGCCATGGCGATCGCCGCGACCCCGAGCACCTCGATCGCCGGCCCGGTCAGGGCATCGAGCCTCACCACGCGCATGGCGCGGTTGTAATAGTCGCGGGTGGCCTCGCGGAAACGGATGCGCTCCCTCGGCTCGGTGGTGTAAGCCTTCACGACCCGGATGCCGCCCAACACCTCCTGCAGGATCCGGTAAATATTCGACACGCGTTCAAGCATTTTCTTGGTGGCCTGCTTCATCGTCCGGCCGATGCGTCCAAGGATGTAGCCGGCGACGGGCACCATCACCAAGAACAGCAGGGTGAGTTGCCAGGAGATCATGCATGCGAAAATGACGCACGCCACGGCCTTGAGAGGTTCGGAAACGACGCGGCCGAAAAGCGTTTTCGTGCCGAGTCCCAGCGCTTCCATGTCGGTCGTGAAGCGCGACATGAGGTCGGCGGAGCCGCGGTCGCCAAACTGCTCGGCGTCCTGCTTGAGCACCTTGCGGAAAAACTCGTTGCGGAGATCGAACAAGCCGAGGTTGATGACGCTGCCCACCAGCCAGTCCTGGCAGAACTCGAACGAGCATTTGAGCATGACGGCCACAAGCACGAGGCCGAGCAGCACGGCGAGGGTTCTGAACGGGTCGACGGGAAGCCAGTCATGCACGAACTTTCGCGCAAGGCGCGTGTGATAGAGCGACCTCCTGAGATTTTCCAAGCGGCTTTCCTGCTTCACAAGGTCCCGCGTGGCGTCGCGTCGCATCTGTTCCGAGTAACGGTTCGACGGCAGTTCCTCCACCTCGCGGGCGCGGCCCTGAAGCCTGTCGAGGTTCGACTCGACCTTGTCAATTTCCTTTTGCAGCACGGCGATCTGCTGGTCGACTTCCGCCAGAAGGCTGCTGTCGGCCCGAAGCAGTTTCAAGGTGGGATATATCGCGGTGAAGTTCAGGCCCCAAAGCGCCGCCGCCATCACCGCGCAGAGGAGCGAGAGAACCAACCTGCCGCGATAAGGCCAGGCAAAGCGGAGCGCCCGGAGAAAGTTTTTCATTTCGTGCCCGACTCCCCGGCGCAAACCTATTCAGCACCGGCTCATACCATGATTTCTTCCGCGCGGGCAAGGGCGAGAATGCCGCCATGGTGTTCATGCGAACAGGTAAAAACCTCCAACCTTCAAGTTACCGCTTTGGAAAAGTTGCAATGAGCGGTCAGTGGCAAGGGATGAAAAGCCAAGCGGCTTGAAAAACAGAAATCCACAAGTGACTTCAACACAGCAACTTACAACAAAACCAAGCAAATCCGCATTTTTACCTTCGATTTGGTATTTCAATTGCCAGTTATGCCACGCAAGGATCGACAATCTCAAAGGAGGTGTCCCATGATCAGGCGAGGCCAATCTTCCCAACCAGCCGCGGATGATTGCGGGTTTGACATGCCTTGGGTGGGTTGCTCCGAATCCCATGCCAATCCCAACCCCTGGAACCTCATCCTGTGCGAGGACCTCGGCGACCTCCCCGTGATCGCCCACTGCTCGGCATGCGGCGCCCTGCTTGGAACCGACTGCTGCGTGGGCGACGGTGAAAATGGGTCCGATTGGCAAGGCGCCAACTGATCCCGCCAAGTTTTCATCCTTGCGCAAGTTGTTTCCATTCCGGTTGTAACAATCAATTCAACCGGACAATGCCGGCCGGATCATTCCTCTATCGCCCCATCCCCTCCACGCTTGCCCCGCTCGTCATAGCATGATGGAATGCATCAGTCCGCGCCTTCGGCAGCGGTCGGCATGGCTATTTTCGCTTGGCGACATCCCAGGGGCTGGGGCATGGAAAAGTGGTTCTGCCTGAGCGCCATGGCGGTTGCCGGCTTACTGCTTCTGCTTTTTGTTCTCGACCTCGCCGTCGGCTTCCCGTTCGGAAAAGCCAATCTCACCGTGGATATCTGTGGTTTCCTTGCCAGCGGCCTTGTCGTGTATCTCGGGTTTGACGCCTTCAAGGACCTGAGCTGAAGACTGCCGAAACCCGGTCATTTCAAACCAAATGCTTCTTCAACGGCATCGGCGATGGACTGCGGATTCGCCGTCTGCGCCACTTGGGCCACTGGGAAACCGGCACCCGCCACGGCACCGGCGGTGACGCCACCCAGAGCGATGATCTTGGCTTCGCCATTCTGAAGGCGCCTGATGGCGGCCTCGCCGGCGTGACGAATCGCGCCCTGAAAGGCTCGACCGCTGGTGGCCACCAACGCGTCAAATTCGCCGGTTGAGAATCTGGCGATCTCTGGCCCGCCATGAAGAACATGGTCGATTTGCGAGTAGGCGGCCACGCTTCGAACCTTCGCGATGGGGTCCAAGGCTTTTTCAAGATGATCCCGGCCACGGTCGGCGCGAACCAGCAACAACCGCTTGCCGTGGGCCAACTGAATGAGAGCGGCTTCAAGCCCCTCGGATCGCTCGGCTTCAGGCACCAGGTCGGCCCGAATCCCGTGGGTTTGCAGTTGCCGGGCGGTTTCCCTGCCAATCGCGGCAACCTTGGCATGACCGAAGACGCGGGCATCGAGTCCGCGCTCGCCCAGCCTCGCGAACCAGGCCCTGACGCCGTTGGCGCTGGAGAAGACAACCCAGTCGTGGCCGCGCGCCTCGTCGATCGCGCCGTCAAGCGCCGTCAGGTCGGGAGCCGGCCCAATGCCCAGAACCGGAATGTTGATGGCCGTGGCTCCGCGGGCCGCGAGGACGGCAAGCAGGGGTCCCTCCTGCCCTTGCGGCCGCGTCGTGACCACCACGCGGCCGGAAAGGGCCCGGTTCGCCATGGGGGCGCGTGAAGCCGCTCCGCGCGCCACTTCACCCACGATGGTGATCGCCGGCGCGGAGATTCCGCGGCGCCCGATTTCGCCCAAAACCGTTCCCAAGGTCGCCTCGAGTCGTTTCTCATGGGCGAATGAGGCATTGGCGACAACCGCGACGGGTGTTTCGGCCGGTTTGCCATGCCTGATCAACTGGTCAACCACATGGCCAAGCCTGGCGACTCCCATGTAAAAAACCAGCGTTCCGGGAAATCGCGCCAGCAAGCCCCAATCGAGCATGCTGCCAGGCTTGTCTGGATTTTCATGGCCGGTGATGAACGCCACGGCGCTGGCGCTTCGCCTGTCGGTGAGAGTCACCAGCGAGGCCGCCGCCGCGGCAAGCGACGAGGTGACTCCGGGAATCACCTGAAACGGAATGCCGGCCTCCAGGAGCGGTTCCCATTCCTCGGCCGAACGGCCGAAAACCATGGCGTCGCCACCCTTGAGGCGGACAACCGTTTGTCCGGACCGGGCGGCTGCCAACATCCTCTCGACAATTGAAACCACGCGGTCGGGGTGGCAACCCGGCAACTGCTCCACGCATTCCCATGTCGCCGACCCGGAAAATTCGGGCATGCAGCGGGCGGCAAGCCGGTCGTATAGCACCAGGTCGGCGGCGGCGATGACTTCAAATCCGCGCCGGGTGATGAGCGCGGGATCGCCCGGCCCGGCACCGACGAAAAACACCCGGCCGTTGGCTCCCTCGCTCACACCCCAACCACCTCGTCGCGGTCGGGAGCCTCGATGTCGAGGTCCTCCCGGCGCCTCCAGCCGATGAGGATCAGGCCCAGTTCGAACAACAGGCCCATCGGCAACCACAGCATGAGGAAGGTCAGGTCCACGGTCGGAGTGACCAGCGCGGCGGCCAAGAGCATCGCGAACCACACGATACCGCGCTGCTTGCGGATCGACTCGAGGTCAAGCACGCCCAATCTCTCGATGAGGATCATGACAAGGGGTGTCTGAAACGAGATCCCGAAGATCAGCGGCATGATGATGGCGAAGGAAAGCCACTCGTTGAGGCGGGGATCGGGCTTCAGGTCGAACCAGGCGTTGAAGCTCAAAAGCGCCTTGATGGTCAAAGGCATCACGATGAACTGGCAAAGAAGCGCGCCGCCCAGGAACAGCCCGATGGCGAAGGGAAGCGAGCCGTAGACATACTGTTTTTCGTGCGGGTACAGGCCGGAGGCCACGAACCCCCAT
>JAGWVO010000173.1 GCA_018970845.1 Planctomycetota bacterium | reverse complement strand
CGTTCAGGGCTCTTAGGCGTCTGCGGGTTGATTACGCCAGGAATCCCGACCTTGGCCTTGAAGTCCAGTTGTTCACCCGAGCCGTTCGCAGCGAAAGCGGTTTCAACAGTTCAATGAATTTGTAGCCTGCAATAGGTATCCCCGGTCCGGTGAGCGCCCCCAAGGACCTGGCCAAAAAAATCTGATTCGGATACCAATAAAATCGCCGGGCTTGCGCCCGGCGAACTCCCAACAAACGCTTGATGGGCTGGCTTCTGGCAGGCTTATCGTTTTTCGCGGCTCATTTGATCAAGCCTTTTCATCACCTCATCGAGACGGCGCTCCAGTTGTTCAAACCGGCGGGCGGCATCCGGATTCAGTCCGGAACCAATGGGATTGGCACCCGGCTGCGCGCCCGGCGGGTTGATTCGGGAAGGAAATCCGAATCCGGCGCCAGGCATTCCGGGCCCGCCTTGAGGCGCCGCTCCCCGGCTTCGCCATTGCCAGGGAGAACCACCCGCTTCGGCCATCTCGCGATTTGCGCGCATCAGCTTTTCGCCAAGTTCACGAAGAGCCTTGGCATGATTTTCCATCTCCTCCTGGATGCGATTCACCTGTTGACGAGCCCGTTCCTGACGCTCGGCCATCTCCTTGTCCTCAGGGCGAGGCTCGCCCGGCCTGCCTTCCGGTGGGCGAGGCTGATCGGGGCGGCGACCCTCAGGGCGCGGCTCGCCCGGCCTGCCTTCCGGCGGGCGAGGCTGATCGGGGCGGCGACCCTCAGGGCGAGGCTCGCCCGGCCTGCCTTCCGGAGGGCGAGGCTGGTCTTGCACCTCGACGAGGCGGAATGCAAGCAAACCGCCGGCAACTGCCAAGCTCAACCAGTTCATTTCCAGACTCCTTGGGAAAGGGAAATCCATCGGCCGAAGCGCAAGGGATTGGATCAAATTACATCATGTTTCTTAGGTTATCATGAGATTTCCGGAGGATACATGATTGAGCTGGACAATATTCGGGTGGTTCATGGCGCCGGTTCGGGTGCCAGGGAGGCCGTTTCCGGGATTTCATTGACAATCGGCACAGGAGAATTGTTCGGGTTGCTGGGGCCCAACGGCGCGGGGAAGACATCGCTTGTTTCGGTGCTGACAGGGCTCCGGTCTCCCACTTCCGGCCGGGTCATCGTGGATGGGCGTGAACTGGGTCGGGATAGCGCCGACTTGCGAAGGCGGATCGGACTGGCTCCGCAGGAAACGGCACTCTACCCGGCCATGACGGGATTGGAAAACATGCGGTTTTTCGGCTCCCTTTTTGGCCTGAAGGGAACCTCGTTCGACCGGTCAGCCATGGAAATCCTCGAAGCCCTTGGCTTGGCCACCTGCTCCAACAGGCCGGCCGGAACCTACTCGGGGGGCATGCTTCGCCGGCTCAACCTTGCCGTGGCGCTGGCGCACGAACCCGACATCCTTTTTTTGGACGAACCGACCGTGGGGGTGGATCCCCAGTCGCGGGCGCTGCTGTTTTCGCGGATCCGAGACCTTCACGGGCAAGGGAGAACCATCGTCTACACAAGCCATCACCTCGATGAGGTCGAGGCTTTGTGCCCCCGGCTGGCGATCATGGATCATGGCGGGCTCATCGCCTGCGACACGCTCCACTCGCTGCTTGGCCGCATGCCGGGCACGATTCGCGCAGCCTGCGGGCCGGTGCCCTCCGACCTGGCCGAGTCGATGGCGAGCCAGGCCATGGGAACCTGGACCAACGAGCCGGGCGGGTTCCGCCTGGAATGCCCCGAACCCGCGGCGCGCGCCCCCGCGGTGGTGGAGCGGTTGATCGCCGCGGGAATCAGGCCGGCGAGCCTCGAGGTTCGCGCGTCCGACCTGCAATCGGTGTTTCTGAGCCTCACGGGCCGGGAGTTGCGGGATGGCTGAATGGCCCATGCTCGCCGTGGCCCGCAAGGACCTGCTGCTGCTGGCGCGCGACCGGAGGTCGGTCCTGCTGCTGCTGGCGCTGCCGGGTTTCTTCATCGCCGTGCTGGGAGTCCTGCTTGGCGAAGGTTTCGGCACGAAGGCCGATGACCGGGTTCGCGTGAGCCTTGTCGACCTCGACCGGGGAACCGGAATCCTTGGCTCCTCGTTCGCCCGCCTGGTGAGGGAAGACCTTTTGGAGACCCCGGGCATCCGCGTCGAGTTGCTGCCCGACATCGAGACGGCGCAAAGGCTGGTCGCCTCGCATGAGCGCGCCGCGGTGATCATTCTGGGCCCCGAATTTTCCAGCCGGGTCAACGCGTGCAGTTTCCTTCCCGAGGGAATCAATCCGTTTTTCCGGGAAGGGATCCACCTCGACCGCGTGGGAGTGGAGGTGCTTCGCGACGCCCGGCAAATCGCCACGGCCAGCCTGGTGGAGCAGGTCGGGCAGGTCAGCCTCCTGAGGGTCGTGCTGCCTTACATGATCGGCAAGGCGTTCGAAAGGCTCAGCGACCCCGACTTCATCGAGATCCTCGCCAAAAAGGTCGTGCTTCCGGTGCCGCCGGCCTTCAGGCCCCTGTTTCCCGGAGGAAAGGTCAACTTGAGCGAGTTGTTGAGGTTGGGATCGGGCGGCGATGCCCGGCTTGAACGCGACTACCGCGCCCGGGCGGGCCAGGGCGTGCAGGCGGCGATCTCGGAACAATTCGCCAGGTACGACCTCCTTGGCAAGACCTGGGCGGCCCTCACGCGCAGCAAGGCGTCGGGCGCCGCCAAGGAAGTGGAATACGCCGACACCGCGGGCAAGGGATGGCTCAACCGGGGCGCCGCGCGGTACCAGATCCTTGTGCCGGCCCAAAGCGTGCTGTTCGCCTTTCTCATCGTGCTGTTGGCGGGGTCGATCCTTGTCGCCGAAAGGTCAAGCGGCACGCTCATGAGGCTGAGGCTTTCACCGCTGGGCCCCGGCGGACTGGCCGTCGGCAAGTTCCTCCCCGTGCTCGCGGTGAGCCTCATCCAGAACTCGGTCCTGTTCGCCGCGGGCTGGGCGGTCTTCGGCATGCGGTTCGGGCCGGCGGCATGGACGGCGGCGGAGCGGCTTTTGGTGCTGTCCCCCCTCATGGCCGGCGTTTCGGTGGCGGCCGCGGGGATGGCGGTTCTGGTGGCGGCGGTGGCCCGGGGCGAACTGCAGGTGGCGCTCCTGGGAGCCTTGCCGGCCCTGGTGGGCGCCGTGCTGGGGGGATGCGTTCTCCCGCGCGAGCTTTTCCCGGAAAGCACGAGGTGGCTGGCCTACCTCACCCCGCACGGATGGGCCCTCAACGCCTACCTGGAGTTGCTGGATCCCGATCCGGCGGGTTCCCCCGACCTGATGCGGGTGGCGGCGTCATGCGCGGTGCTTTCGGCTTCCGGACTGGGGTGTCTTGTCGTGGCATGGCGGCTGCTGGCCAGGGAATGGAGGCGCTGATGCGGTCCCGCTTGGCGCGCGACCCGCTCACGGGCGCCCTGGTGATCATCGCGCCCGACCGCGCGGGCAGGCCGGGGGCCTTCAGCGCGCAGTCGCCGCTGCCCGACGCCGTGGAGTGCCCGTTCTGCCCGGGGCGCGAGCATGAGACGCCGCCGGAGTCTCTCGCGGTGCGCCCCGACTCGCCCGGCGCCGACACCCCGGGGTGGCAAGTCCGCGTGGTGCCCAACCGTTATCCGGCCGTTTCCGCCTCGGGCTACGGAATGCCCGGCACCGCGGCGGGAATCCATGAAGTCATCATCGAGACACCCATCCATCATGAACGCCTGCATGAACTCGACCGGGAACGACTGGCGGGCGTGCTTTCGGTTTACCACGACAGGCTTGGGCACCTGCTGGGGCAACCGGGCATCCGCCGGGCGATCATCTTCAAGAACTCGGGGGCCCAGGCGGGCGCCAGCCTTTCGCATGAGCACGCCCAGGCCATTGGCCTGAACTTCGTGCCGCCGGAACTGGCCCGCGAGGAGAGGCGGCGGGCGGCGCATGCGCGCCGCACCGGCAGGTGCCTGCTGTGTGACCTCCTGGCAAGGGCCATCTCCACGCGAAGGCGAGTGGTGATCGACATGGGAAAGGCGGTGGCGATCTGTCCGCCGGCGCCCCGCTTCGCGCATGAGACATGGATCATTCCCCGCGAACATGGGCCGCCCGCGTCCGAAATCCTCGACGCGATGGCCGCGTGCCTGTGCCAGGTGCTCGGGGGACTCGAGGCCGTTTCCCCCGGCTGCGCCTTCAACCTGGTGCTCGCCGGCCCCGAGCGCGCCATGTCGGCGGGCCACCATCACCTTCTCAAGGTGCTTCCCCGGTTGACGGGCATCGCGGGACTCGAATGGGGAGGCGGCCTGTTCGTGAATCCGGTGCCTCCCTCGGCCTCGGCAAGGCTGCTGGGAAGATAGGCTCAAGGCGCCAGCACGCGGCGGGCCGCCAGCACCGTGGCGGCGTGGATCTCGGCCGTGTCGTTGACATCGCGCGAGTAACCTCCCGCCATGCTGACGGCCACGGGGCACGAGTGAATGCGACAAAAGTTGTAGACCATTTCATCGCGACGGACCAGGCCTTCCTTCGTGAGCGCCAGCTTCCCGATCCGGTCGTCATGGTAGGGGTCGGCGCCTGAGACATGGATCACCAGGTCGGGCGCCGACCGCCCGAAGGCCTCGTCAAGTCCGCGCTCCAGTTCCAGCAGGTAGGCCCGGTCGTCCGCGCCGTCGGGAAGCGCGATGTCGAGGTCGCTGGTTTCCTTGCGGAGCGGGAAGTTCCTGGCGCCATGGATTGAGAAAGTGAACACCCGGGATTCATCCCGGAGGATGCTGGCGGTGCCGTTGCCCTGGTGGACATCGGTGTCGATGATGAGCACCCGGCGAACCAGTCCCTGCTTGAGCATGGCCAACGCGGCGATCGCCGAGTCGTTGAACAGGCAATAGCCCTCCGCGGCATCACGGAAGGCGTGGTGCGTGCCGCCCGCGAGGTTGACACCGATGCCGCCTTGGAGCGCGCCGCGGCACGCTTCCACGGTGGCGCCGCTGGAGCGAAGCGAACGCTCCACCAGGGCTTCCGACCACGGGAATCCCAACCGGCGGATTTCCGCCTCGGACATGCCTCCCGAAAGCACCCGGTCGGCGTATCCGGAATCGTGCGCCAACAGGAGGTTTTCCCGGGCGACCCGAGGAGGGTCGGTCCAGCGCATCTCCTTGAGTTCCACGGCCAGCCTTTGCCGCAGCAGCCGGTACTTGGCCATGGGGAAGAAATGCCCCGCGGGCAGGGGCAATTCGTAATGATCGCTGAAAAATATCTCCATCCAAAGCGAACCTTCACATGAAATTCATGGCGGACACACATGGCCCGGTTAAGCTGCGGCCTATCACCCGGGCGCGCCGGACATGACACGACTCGCAACAACCCTGTTGATTCTGGCCGCCACGGCCGGCTGTGGCGAGTTCGAAAAGCTGGAATTGCACCCCCTTTCGGGAAGCGTGGCACGGGGAGGAAAGCCCGTAAGGGATGGCGGCATCATTTTTCTGCCGGTCGACCCGTCCGGTCGCGCCCTCACGGTCAACGCCTCGGTTCGAGACGGAACATTCGAGGCCGTCACCGACAGGACAAGCGCCACGGGCCGCACCCTTATTGAACGGGGCGCTCCGGTGGGGCGTTACAAGCCCGTCTACCATCCGCAATCCGACGGTTCCAAGGCGGGGTTGGAGGTTGAGCTGGAAACAATCGAGGTGGCTCCGGGCGGGGTGAAGGTCCGCCTGGAACTTCCGGAAGCCATGCCCACGGGGACAGGCCAACGAAGGGATGATCATTCAGCTGGAAAACAGCCGGACTGAGACCGTCCTTGCCCGCGAACGGTTTGGACGATTGAACGGTCTTCCCCGTCTGGTTTGTTAAGAACCGGTGAACCCGCCAAGAAGAATTCGCTAAAAGCCATCCGATTTGACAATCACTTATTGGTGCCGATCGTCGGCGGGGGTAGACATTTGTATGTACGCCACGGCGATCGTGGCGCTTCACCGGTTTGCCGCCACTTCGAGGACTCATTCATGTCGCGTCAAGTCAACGGAAAGCGGACAGGGTTCACCCTTATCGAATTGCTCGTCGTCATCGCCATCATCGCCGTGCTCATCGGCCTCTTGGTGCCGGCGGTTCAAAAGGTGCGCGAGGCGGCCAACCGGTCTCAGTGCCAGAACAATCTCAAGCAGATCGGCCTGGCCTACCACAACTACCACGGCGCCTACGGGAACTTCCCCCCCGGCGGCCAGGATGGCCGGCCCTCCGGCCAAGCCTGGCAGACCTGCTGCAACTTTGATGATCAGCAAGTAACGGCGAAGAACACCGCCGGGCAAATGGAAGATCGCTCGGGATACAACTGGCGCTACCACATCCTGCCCTACATCGAGCAGGAGCAACTCCACAGGGTTGTCAGCCGCGCGACTCTTTATGCGACACCCACCAAGATCTATTACTGCCCCAGCCGCCGCGCTCCCACCCTGATCGGCGGCAACGCGCGGTGCGACTACAACGGCAACACCGGGACAAACTTCGCCAACGGCACGCCCAGCGCCACCGACCGGAGCGCGGGTTCCGGAGCCGTGGACGGCGCCGTGCAAAACACCACAGCCGGAACCCTCAGGGTGACCGACTTCCTCGACGGCACCTCCAATACCGTCCTCATTTCCGAAAAGTGGCTGCATCCGACGAACTACGGCAACGGCGCCGATGGCGGCGACAACGAGGTGTGGTGCAACGCCGGTTGGGACGAGTGTATGGTGCGCCAAGCGGGAGGCACCTTCACCTATAAATACAACAACGGTCAGAAGGCTCCGCCATCAACACCCAACCGCACCATCGACCGCACCCCGCGCCCTGACAGCGAGGCCCCAGCCCATGTCGATGCCGCCGGCGCCAACATCACCATCTGGAACCAGCAGTTCGGCAGCGCCCACCCCGGAGGTGTTAACGCGGTGATGAGCGATGGTTCGGTCCGTGGCTTCAAGTACGGGCTGTCCCAGGCGGCGTGGATTGCCACCTGCTCCCGCAACGGCGGGGAAACGGTGAATGTCGAGTAGGTTTTTCCATCACAAGCCAGGCGCCAAGGAGTGTTACATGATTCGTCATCTTTCGCTGTTGACCGTTGCCTTCGCCCTCACCGCCTGCGGCGATTCGAAGATCGAGGTGCCCAAGGACTCCGATGCCCTGCGCAAGCAGCAGGAGCAATCCCAGAACAAGGCCGCCGACGAGGAACGCGCCATGCAGAAACAGACACAAAATAGATAAGTGATTAAGAAGCAGGTCTGTCCGGGTGGCCTGACCGCACCGGAGCAGACCTTGATTTGACACCGAATGTGAAGAAAACGAGAAGAATCGGGTAGGATGCTGTGAATTCGTGGCAGCATCATTCTTGCTGAATTGTAATCACAATATTGGGCATGTATCTACTTGATTATCAATGGCACGCAAAAAGGTGCGCCCTCCAACACGGGACCTATTCGATGCGCCGATTAAATTCATTCTATTCAAGAGCGGCGTTTACCTTGATCGAACTTTTGGTCGTCATCGCCATCATCGCCGTGCTCATCGGCCTGCTGGTGCCGGCGGTGCAGAAGGTGCGCGAGGCGGCCAACCGCATGAGTTGCACCAACAACCTCA
>JAGWVO010000172.1 GCA_018970845.1 Planctomycetota bacterium | reverse complement strand
TCGCCACCATGCCGTATTTTCCTTCCTCTCCGGAAAGCTCGAGGCTTTCGATGCGGACATCGACATTCTTGGCGGCCCAGCCGTTCTTGGCCATGGCCTCGTCGACCAACTTGCGGGCCGGTGCAAGCTCAGCAGCCGTTCCAGCCTTCTGCCTGAGAAGCCTGAGGTAGGCCAAGGCCGTCACTTGCCCATCCCGGTCTTGGGCCAAGGCTTGGGCATCGGCGAGCAGTTTTTCAGCCCTGGGCTTGAGAAGTTCCTCGGCCTTCAGGAAATACTTCTTGTCCTTCTTTTCATCAACGACGAGAGCGACCCAGGACGCCGCGAGCAACCGCGCCGACCGGTTCTCCTTCAATTGGTCGGGTTTGATCGCGCCCAAAAGGGGCTCAAGCAGCTTGCGGGCATTCTCGACGCCCTCCTCCTTGAGGGACTTGGCCTGCGACATTTGCTCCAGGGTGGCTTCGAGGACATCGCGGGTCGGGTCACCGCCGAGGACTTGGATCGCGGCGATGACCGCCTGGGCCTCCTTGATGTCGGCAATTTGTATGGAGGCCTTGAGGGCGGTCTTGAGCAGGGCCTGGGCCAAGGGTTGATCCTTCTTCATGGTCTCGTCTTTTTCGGCATTCGCGACAATGGGCGAAAGCACCTTCACGGCATCAGCCGGCTTCTTGCCTGTCATGGCCTCGTTGGCCAGGCCGTAAGCCGTGTAAAGCCGCATCGTGTCGAGCCTGTCCTTGGTTCCACCAGCCTGAAGCGTTTCGGGAGGCAACTTGCCCGCCTGCGCGTCGATGATGGTGAAAAGCTTGCCGAGGTCCTGGTATTTCTTTTGCGTGTAAAGCTCCGATGCCAAGCGAAGCTTGGCCTTGATGAAATTTTCAACGACGGGGACATCGGCTGGATCCGCCGGTTCGGGTATCCCGGCCAACAATTGCAAGGCCTTGGCCCGTTGAGACGGGTCGTTCTCCTTTTGCTCAAGCTGATAGTGAATCATCGCGGATTGGAATTCGGCCATCGGCTTGAGTCGGGATTCAGGCGAGACGGCCTTGAGGAGATCCAGCGCCTGCGTGAAGTCGCTTTCCTGCAGTTTCAGCATGGCAGCCTGATATCGGGAAATTTGCCCCACATCCTCGGCGGGCCATCGATCCGTGACATAGGTGGCGAAAGCCAAGTATTTTCCGCGGGTTTCGCCGGGCAACTTCTTGGCTGCCGCCAGTTTTTCATCAGTCACCTCGCCTCCGCCCATGGCTTTCTTGGCCTGCATCTCCTGGACCGAGCGCATCTGGCCGACAAGCACCTGTCCGTAGGCCTGCAGGGCCATCTGGGCGATCACCGGAGCCTGACTGGCATTTGGCTGGTTGCGGGCGAAACTCTCACCAATGGCAAGGGCCTCTTCTCCGCGATTCGCCTCGAGAAGGAAGTAGGTGAGCGTCTGCTTGGCCCTGTTGACTTCATCGGGAAGAGCCTTGGCGGCGCCCTTGGCGGCCTCGTCGATCTTGAGGGCTTGGTTGAGCGAGACGATCGCTACATCGCGGCGCTTGTCGATGGCCGCCTTGGAGGCCTTGGGATCCGTGAGCTTGGCGGCGTCCTCCTCGCCCTGTTGCACCTCGTATTGAGCGCGGACAAAACAGTCGTCAAATGTCTTGAGTTCCTCGATTTTGCGGCTGAAGGCCCCTTGCTCCATGAGGATCTTGATTTTCATCCTGCGGGCGTCGTCGGCGAATTCGTTGTCGTTTCGTTCCACATCCCGCAGCAGCCTGCGGACTTGCCCCAGGCGATCCTGCTTGGTTTTCTCATTCAAGGGGGACTTGGGGAGCTTTGAAACCTGACCGATGATGCTATCGACCATCAGCATGCGCACGCCGCTGGCCTCGGGCGTCGATCCGAACCTGGCGGCGTAATCGCGAAGCCAGGCGTTGCCAAGTTCCTCGACGACCGCATCGGGGGATTTGGTGCTTTTTTCAGTGGGATCAAAGCCGTCGAACTTGATCACCTGCATGTTGAAATAGCGGGCGAGGCGCTTGGCCTGGTTGGTTACGGGGCGCATGTCAACCAGAAGCGGCCTAAGGGATAGGCGGGCCTTCTGGGGTTCGCCATTTTCGCGATAAAGCAGCCCGAGCCAAGCCCTGGCGATCCAGGTTGAACTGCGGGTATCCTCCTCGCCTGAAATCTTCTCGAATGCCTCGCTGGCCTTCTTGACCAGCTTGGCGCGATCGTCCGCCTCGCGTTGGGCGCTGAATGTCCGCGCCTGGTTGTATTCATTTTCGGCGAGTTCAATGCGGACGCGGTCGATCGCGGCCTGCCTGGCGATGGCGGCGGCTGACTTCCCAGCGGTATCCCCCATGCTTTTCTGGTAATCCTCAACAGCGGCGCTGAGTTTCTTTCCGGCATCGGCAAGGGAGGCGCGAACCTTCTCCCGTTCAGCCTTGGACTGCGGTGATGGCGGTTGCTTCACCAAGGGAAGGACCTGCGACAACTGGGATTGTGCCAGTTGCATGTCCACCTGGGCCAAGAGAAGTTTGGCCTCGGGGGCGATGTCGGTCCGCACATTTCCAGCGAGCATCTTGAGTAGGTCGGCCTTGGCCAGCTTTCTTTGCTTCTCACGCTGGTTCATGTCGGGTTCGGTGCGGGATTGCTCAACACGGATCTGGGCCGAGGAAAAATTGAGGTCGGGGCCGCGCTCGGGCGACAGCTTTTCAAGCCTTTTCAAAAGGGAAAGTGCAAGGTCGAAGTCGCGGTTCTCCCTCAACTTGTCCACAAGCGCAAGTTCAAAGCGGAACACATTTTCCGGGACGGCCGCGGGTTGTTGCGCCACGGAGGCGAGAGCGATGAACAGGCATGTGACAGGAGCCAGTGCCGCGAATCGATTCATGATCCAACCCCTTCAGGAATCCGTGCCGCGCATCCGCCTCTCAGCGTTGCCCGAACGGAGTCATCAGACGGCCCATGCGGGCGAAAAGTTCCATTCCCTGTCCATCTCCCACGGCGCCTCCGCTGGCCCGCGCCAGCAGGTTCAGCCGAGCCTTGGCGGCCCAGGGAGACCACTGCTTGGCGTCAATCGTGGAGACATCCCAGGGTTGTTTTTCCTCGATCGATCGGGCCAATCCGCACAACAGGATGGCCCCTCGAATCTCTGAATCATAAGGATCGGGTCCGGAAACAGCCGAGGCAAGACCCTTGAACAATTCGGCGGGCGCTCCAGCGCGCTGCGCGGCCCGTGCGAGCCTGAGCATGGAAATCGAGAACATAGGTCGGCCCCTGGCCAGCTTGGCAGCCTCTTCAGCGTATTTTCTCACCGACTCGGCATCCGCCTTGCCCGAGGCCAACATGCCCTCGACAAAAGCGACGCGGGCCCGCACCGCCTCCGGAACCTCCGGTGAGATACCGGCGACGATTCGGGAAGCCGCCTCCGCATTGCCTTGGGCCGCGCGGGCCAAAACAATTCCTGATAATTCAGGATCGGACTTCGCCGCGCCCCATGCCGGGGGGAGATCCTTGCCGCGGGTCGCGAACAGGCCGATGGCCAACGAAGGAAAGCTTGCGGGATCACCCTTGGCTTTCAGGTCCGCGGCAACTTTGAGGCCCAATTCCTTGAGATCCTCACGATTTTTCCTGTTGCCTTCCTCAAGCAGGGCCAGCCCCGAGATCGCCGAGGCCTCCAATTCAGGCTGGATCAATTCATTGTTCCGGTTGGCGGACTTTGGCATTCCCCTGAAGACCTGACCTTCCAGAACGACCATCCGCTCGGCTTGGGAGTTGGCGATCATCGCCCTTGCGACCCTGTCCCACGCGTCCAGCCGCGACTCGGGATCATCGATTTTCCCAAGACAGTTCCCGATGGTCCGCTGCAGGAAGTTGGCTTGCGGCTTCTTCTCGTCCTTCTCATCCTCGCCCGAGCCCATCATCGCGGCGAGGTTTTCCGCCATGTTGGCGGCGACCTGGAAACGGGCGGGGCCGGCGGGCAGATCGTTCAGCGCGGCCATCGCGTTTCCGATATGCTTTTCAGCGAGCTTGATTTTCGCCTTTCCTGCCTGGTCCTGGTCGACAACGCATCGTGCCGCCATCATTTCAAGCGCCGCCTTGTCGAGCTTGTTCTTGGCCGGCTCCGCGATGTCCGCAAGAACTTCCTCCACCTTCCCGGCTTCAACGACACGCGCCCTGCGACTCATCACCGACCAACCCGCGATCCCGGCCATGGTTGCCAGCACGATGGCCAAGGCGTAGCGGCGAACCCTTGTCGCCATCGTGACGGGGGTCGCCACCTTGGCTGGAAGGGCATCGGCTTCCTCAAGCGACTCGCGGCTAACATAAGAGGCACTGGCTTGCCAGGCGCCCTCGGGAGTTTCCTCGGTCTTGACCTTCATCGCCGAGGAATATTGGGGCTTGGCTTTCCAGTCGGCCGAATCCTTGCGAGCCGGTGCAGGAACCTTGACGATGCGGGCGCAGGAAGGGCAGGGCGTCCGCTTGCCCGCCATTTCGAGCTCAAGGTTGATCGGTTCGCCGCAATATTCGCATTCAAAGTCGATCGAGGTGGCTTGAGACTCTTCGCGGGAGCGACGCTCGTCATCGAGCATCGACTGAATGGCCTCGGCCTCCCTGCGCGCCGCCTCCTCGGCCTCATTCACCGGTGCCGGCTTCGAGACGGGCACATGCTTTCCAGAGCCGTTGGTATGAGCCTTGGGAGCGCCTTGAACGACTTCCGGTTTGGGAGCTGGGGCGGCGGGCATGGAAGGGGAGGAACCGGGCGCCGCGGGGGGAACCGTACCCACATGCTTGCAGGCTGGGCACGAGACTTTCTTGCCGGCCAAATGATCCGGCGCCTTGAAAGCCTTCTTGCATCCGCCGCAAGTGAAGGGAATCGGCATGAAGGAACCCCTTGTTCGAACCCGCAGTCGGCCAAATCCCCTTGCTTAGCCCAGCACTGGAAGCTTGACCCTTGATCCTTGGCGATCAACGCTTTTTTCGCCCCCCAGTCGGCCCGCCGCCAACTCCTCGGCTTCCCAGATATTGACCTCCTCCAGAAGCGCGTCGACCATTTCGCTTTCCTTGACATGCCTGACGATTTCACCGCGCTTGAAGATCACGCCCTTGCCCTTCCCGGCCGCGATGCCGAGGTCGGCCTCCTTGGCCTCTCCAGGTCCATTAACCACGCAGCCCAGTATTGAGATTTTCACGGCTGTTCGCTTGCCTGCCAGGCGTTTTTCCACCTGTGCGACAATGCCTTCGAGGTCGATCTCGAGCCTGCCGCAAGTGGGGCAGGCGATGAGTTCGGGGCGCCTGACTCGGCGCTTGGTCGCCTGAAGGATGTCGAATGCCGCCTGAACTTCAGGAACCGGGTCGCCGAGAAGACTGATGCGAATCGTGTCGCCAATTCCGTCGATCAAAAGCGGGGCGAGCCCGCAAGCTGATTTGATGACGGCATAAGGGGGTTTCCCTGCTTCCGTGATTCCGATGTGGGTTGGGTAGTTTGCCTGCTTTGAATAAAGGCGATACGCTTCCACGGCTGTCAGCACATCGCTTGATTTCAAAGAAACAATGATGTCGTGGTAATGCTCCTCTTCGGCGATTTCCAAGTAGCGAAGGCAACTTTCAACCATCGCGGGGGGGCATGGAAAACCGTACTTTTCAATGAGGTCTTTTTCGAGGCTCCCGGCGTTCACGCCGATTCGCATCGGCAAACCGCGATCCTTGGCCTTTCTGACAACCTGTCGGAACTTGTCAAATCCTCCGAGATTGCCGGGGTTGATTCGGATTTTGTCGACCGGATGATCCATCGCCGCGAGCGCCATGCGCATGTCGAAATGAATGTCGCAAATGAGGGGAATGCGGATTCTGGATTTGATGGCGGAGAGGGCCGAGGCATCTTCCGCCTTGGGCACAGTCACGCGCACCAGTTCACAACCGGCCTCCTCCAGTCGATGGATTTGCTCGACGACCTCATCAACGAGGTGGGTGTCGGGCGTGGTCATCGACTGGACGCGAATCGGATTGTCGCCGCCTATGGGAACGCCGCCCACGACAACCACCCGTGTGCCATGCCGCTTGAAAGGTGGCTCGTATGACATTGGTTTAACCCCGTCGGGGCGGGTCACGACCTCATGCCATGACGGAATACCCCTTATCAGTCTAAAAATGCACTTCCTCGACCGTCAAGGATGCCCTGAATCACCGCTGCTGTTCGAAGCTTGAGTTTCGCTGTATTTGGCGCCGAAAGCGACATATTCGATTGACGCGAAGATCACTCCCACCAATCCTGAACCCGCCGCCATTCCCGCCGGATATGCCCATGAACCAAGAAGATGGGCTATGGAAAATGAGATCCACAAGCCCGTCAGCCCTCCAAGGGCGCCATCCGCCGCGGCCTGAAACGCCATTCCCTTGGATCCGGATTCACGCCACGACAGGCTAGCCAGCATCGCTGCCAAAAGCGGGGGTGCCAGCCAAGGCGGAAGCCCGGCCATCAGAGCCAATCCGAGGAACAATCCCCTCTGGCCTGACCGAAAGCCGGCGGAAGGCAAATCCATCAGGGTGGCTGTGGGAGTCCCGTGGTCCGAGTCTGTCATGGTTTCCCTGTCATTATCCGGGCCGCACCCCTAGCATAGGCCATGTCCGGGTCGCGACTTGGCACCCGGATTGGCACGCAACCGGATTCTCCCGCCATGAGCCAATCACGCCCCGGTGACGGCATTCGAGTGCTGATCGTCGACGATGAGAAGGCGCACGCTCAGGTCGTGGGCGAGACTCTTGAGCGTCAAGGTTACGAATGTTCGATCGCCACGACGGGCGTCGCCGGTTCGCGTTCGCTCGAGCAGGAAGAATTCGATGTAGTCCTGACGGATCTGCGCATGGCCGAGGTCGACGGCATGGAGATCCTTAAAAAGGCCCGTCAGGCGCAACCGGATGCCGAGGTTCTGGTCATCACCGGGCATGGGGATGTCAAGACGGCCGTCGAGGCGATCAAGCAGGGCGCCTCCAACTACCTCACCAAACCGCTCGACATGGCGGAACTCCGGGTGCTTGTTGAAAAGGCGGCGCAAAAAAGGAGGCTGGCGCGAACCAATCGGGACTTGCAGCGCCAAATCAACGAGAAATTCGGGTTTGAGGGCGTGGTGGGTTCAAGCCCCCGCATGCATGAAGTGATTGCCCGGCTGCAAAGCATCTCCCCGACCAGCGCCACCGTGCTGATCCATGGCGAAACGGGCACGGGCAAGGAACTTGTCGCCAAGGCGATCCACAACAACAGCCCGAGGAAGAACAAGCCGTTTGTCGCCATGAATTGCACGGCGCTGAACGAAAACCTGCTCGATGACGAATTGTTCGGGCATGAGGCCGGCGCCTTCACCGGCGCCGAAAGGGTGCGCAAGGGGCGATTCGAGCACGCCAACGGTGGGACGCTCTTCTTGGACGAGGTCGGCGACATGCCGATGAACCTCCAAGCCAAGTTGCTCCGTGTCCTTGAGAACAACGAGGTTTTCCGGATCGGGAGCAATGAACCGCTCAAGGTGAATGTCAGGGTGGTTTCCGCCACGCATCGCGACCTGGAGGCCGCCGTCGCCGACGGCACCTTCCGTCAGGACCTTTACTTTCGTCTCAACAGGCTCAAGGTGA
>JAGWVO010000171.1 GCA_018970845.1 Planctomycetota bacterium | reverse complement strand
CCCCTCACTTCGTTCAGGGCTCCTACGCGTCGATCTTCATTGAATGGCCTCAAGGACCAGGCCTTTCAACGCTTAAGGGACCTAACGAAGTGAGGGACAAATCAATCGGCAACGCGGTTCGTTCCAAGCATGACGCCGCCCATGGCTGCCCGCTTGAGCGGGTGAGAAATCCCCGGTCCGCCACGGGCGACATCTTTCCCCGGTATCCTGTTGGCATGGCCATCGACCTTGACCACAACGCCACCACGCCGTGCCTGCCCGAGGTATGGGAAGCCATGCGACCCTGGGCCGTGGCATCATGGTCGAATCCGGCGAGTTCCCACGGCGCGGGCCGCGCGGCGCGCAGGGCCCTGGAGGACTCGAGAGAGGAAATCGCCTCGCTGCTTGGCGCCTGGCCGGATGAGGTGGTCTTCACCTCGGGCGCCACGGAAGCCAATGCCATGGCGCTGGCGGGCATCGGGTCTGGCGACCGGGTCGCGGCTTCCGACCTGGACCACCCCTCCATCCGCGAGAACTTGACGGTGGCCGAATCCCGGGGGGCCAGGGTCAGCCGCTTGCCGCGAGCCGACAGGGGAATCATCAGCCCGCGCGACTGGGCCGCCTTGTGCCCCGAGGCTCCGAATCTTCAGGTGGCAACGCTGGCCGGACATGAGACAGGCGCCGTGCAGGACATGCCGGCGCTGATCGACGCCACTCGGCGCCGTTTCGGTGAAGCCGGTGCCTGGCATATCGACGCCACTCAGGCGGCAGGCAAGATTCCCGTCGATTTTCACCGCCTCGAGGTTTCGACATTGTCGTTTTCAGCGCACAAGTTCTTCGGGCCCAAGGGGGTCGGGGCGCTCCTAGTCCGGCGCGGCGTGTCCCTCCCTCCGTTGTTCGTCGGTGGCGGCCAGCAGCGCGGCCGGCGCTCCGGAACCGAGGCAGTCTATCTGGCCGTGGGCATGGCCAAGGCCCTTCGCATGGCAGTCGATGGCATGGCGGATCGCCAAAATGCGTGCTCTGGGCTGCGCGAGCGGTTTCTCTCAGGACTTGCCCCATGCAAGCCATGGGAGATCCTGGGTCCACTCGAGGGGGGACTGGACCATGTCCTTCTCATCGCGTTTCCCGGGGTGCGTTCCGACATGGCCTTGATGGCGCTCGATCTCGAGGGGGTAAGCTGCAGCGCGGGCGCGGCCTGTTCGTCGGGCAGTTCGCTTCCCTCGCCGGCATTGGCATTGATCGGCCTGCCGGAGGAGCATCGCAGGTCCGTCATCCGCTTCAGCCTGGGGCCATTTCTCAACCCGGAAGAGGTTTTCATGGCCGGTTCCCGCGTGGCCAATATCATTGCGCGACTCCGCGGGCCGCATGCATGAACCTGCTGGAACTGCCTGAATTCCGAGCGGCGCAAATGGCCCTTGGGGCGCTGGAACCTGTTCCTGAAAGCCCCCACATACCAGTCGTGATTATCTGGGGTCTTCCGGGATGCGGACGCACGACGCTCTTGAGAAACCTGTCGGCCGAATGGCGAAACCATTACGGCAAGAGCGCATCCATTCTGTGCCGGGGTTCGGCGCTGGCCACGCGGCGGCTTCCCGACAAGGGAAGGGTGACCTTGCAAAGGCTCAAGAATTTGCCCCTGGTGGTGATTGATGATTTTGCTTCGATTTCACCCAAGGTTGTTCCAAGGTTCGCCGCCCTTCTCGACCACCGCAACCAGGAACGGCACGCCACGGCCCTGTCTCTTGCGACGCCGCCATCGGAAATTCAGGCTCCTAGCCGCGTGATTGAACGATTGGTGGGCGCGTTGGTCGTGGAAATCCCGCCGCTGACGATGGAAAGCCGCCGCCAAGCCCTTTCCTCGTTTCTGACAAGGCACGGAATCCAGGTTGGCAAGGCCATGCGTGAGGGCCTTGAAGAGATGCTGGCGGCAACCATCGGCGGGATCGACAGGCAAGTGCGGGCCTTGGCCGACGCCGCTTCCGAACGATTGCCAGTGGACGAGGCGCTGGCCAGGTGCCGGCGGGCTGCGGGAACCATCTCCCTGGAACAGATCATCTCAGTAGTGGCTTCCGAAACGGGAAACGACCGCAAGGCGATGACCGGTCCGGCACGATTGCCTGGGCTGGTGAAGGCTCGACAACTGGTGATTGTTTTGGCCAGGTCCTTCACGGAATTGTCGTTGGCTAAACTTGGAAGGGCGCTCGGAGGCAGGGACCCTGCAACATTGCGCCATGCCATCGAGTCTTTCCATGTCAGCTGCGATCCAACAACCGCGGCGCTCCTGAAAAAGCTGGAACGAAGCCTCGAATCGTTACGGGCGGGGACAACCCGTTCATGACATGTCCACGGACTGTTCATGGCTGTCGACGGCGTGTCGACAGCGGTGGCGCTCGTGAACTTCCGCCTTCAGCCGTGAACATCCCACGAACAGTGTGCGAACAGGTTTTCCCCGGGTTGTCTGTAAATCACAAATCCAATTGATTTAAGAACTTGGAGAATTGTTGAGACAGAACCGAGGGTGTCAGGGAATTCCTCGCCCATCATTGTCATGAATGAATGGAAAATCAGTAGAATGGTTGAATGATCGATTCCGGCCCATGGCATCAAGTGAGGACAGACACAGCATGAAGTTGATCTGCCAGCGCGAAAGCCTTCTTCAAGGATGCCAACTGGCTTCTTCCGTCCTGCCCACCAAGGACATCAAGCCGGTGCTTGCGAACATCAAGATTGTCGCGGAACCCGGCCGCGTGACTCTTCAAGCCACCGACTTGGAACTTGGCCTTCGGCTTGAAGTGGCCGGAGTCAATGTTCTCCAGGGCGGCCAGGCCTTGCTGCCGGCATCCCGCATCGTTTCCATCCTTCGCGAGGCCCGTGTTCCTGAACTGGAGATCGAATGCGACCGGGTCGCCGGCAGCGGCATCGCCGTGAGCGGCGGAAGCCTCGAGTATGAATTGCCCTTCGAGGATCCCGACCAGTTTCCCGACTTGCCCGACCTCGACGCCGAAGGGGGCGCAACCCTCACCGCGGGCCCTCTTCGTGAGATGATTCGCCGCACAACCTTCGCCTGCGCCTCCGAAACCGCCCGTTTCACGATGACAGGCGTGCACTGGAGCCTCGAGTCGGATGGCAACGCGAGGCTCGTGGCCACCGACGGCCGTCGACTGGCCATGGCCACCGGATCAGCCAGCGGCGTGAAGGCCAACGGCACCGCCATCATTCCCAGCAAGGCCATGCACGCCCTGGAGCGCAACCTGCTCGACGACGAGGAGGAAATCCGCGTCGTGCTCCGCCCTTCCGAGGCGCTCTTCCGCACCGGCCGGTCGGTTCTTTCAACCCGCCTCGTCGAGGGACGGTTTCCCGATTACAAGGCCGTGATTCCCAAGCGGGAGAAGATCACCGCCAAGATTCCCCTCCAGGCGGGTGCCCTGTTCTCAGCGGTTCGCCAGGCGGCGATCATGGTGGACGACGAGACCCGCAAGCTCGTCCTGAATTTCAATCCCGGCAAGCTCTCGCTTCAGGCCGCGCATGGAACCGGCGGCAAGAGCAAGGTTGAGCTGCCCATCGAGCACCAGGGCCCCTCCGTGAGCATCGCGTTCAATCCCCAGTACCTTCTCGACATGCTCAAGCAGTTGCCGGCGGACGCGCCGCTCGAGGTGGACCTGATCGACGGAAACCACCCGGCGCTTTTCCGACTGGGTGAATCGTTCTTGTACCTTGTGATGCCCTTGAGCTGAGACGCCGATGGCGCCCCGCTACGACCAGCCCGAGAGGGGACCCGAGAGGTTGTCTGAAATTTTGGCGAAGTTGTTCGTCGCCCGGGGGTGGGGCCAGAGGACGGCAAGGAGCGAGCTGGACGAGGCTTGGAGGCTTGCGGTTGTTTCGGTGGCGGGCGAGGCCGCGGCGAGGCGGACGCTGCCGGGCAATCCCAGGCGGGGCACGCTGGAGGTTGTCGTCGATGGATCGGCCCTGTTGGCCGAGCTGTCGGGCTTCCACAGGGAGGCGCTGCTTGAGGCGCTCAATGGGAAACTCAAGGGAACACGAATCACGGCGATCAAGTTCCGCGCCGGGAAAATCAGCGCCGGCAACGGCCAGGCGGAAGAAAAGGGAGGCAGATGATGAGCGGTGACGCGGGGTCCCAACCAGGTCCGGACGGAGACTACAGCGGCGGCAACGTGCAGATCCTGCGCGACGCCGACCATATCCGCCGCAGGCCAGGCGTTTACATCGGCGATGTCTCGAGCGGCGGTTTGCACCATTTGGTTTACGAATTGGTTTATAATTCCGTCGACGAGGCCCTCGCGGGCCACTGCAAGACCGTCCACGTGCAAATCGACGTCGACGGCAGCGTCCTCGTGCGCGACGACGGCCGCGGCATCCCCGTCGACATGCACCCCACCGCCGGGCGGCCCACGCTCGAGGTCGTCATGACCACCGTGGGCGCCGGGGCCAAGTTCGACAAGAACACCTACCGCACCAGCGCCGGCCTGCACGGCATGGGCGCCAAGGCCGTCACGGCGCTGTCACGGTGGACAGAGGCCCAGGTGCGCCGCGACGGGCGCACCTACCAGCAGCGCTATGAGAAGGGTAAGGCGGTCTCCGATGTCACCGACATCGGCGCCGCCAGGGGCACCGGCACCCAGGTGCAATTCATGCCCGACCCGGAGATCTTCGGCGACCTCACCTTCGACTTCGACACCCTCGAGAACCGCCTCAGGGAACTCGCCTTCCTCAACAAGGGGCTTTCCTTCCACCTGAAGGACGCCCGCGTCAACAGGGAGGAAACCTACTGCTTCATGGGAGGCGTGGGAGAATACGTCTCCTATCTCAACCGCGCCGAGGATGTGATCCATCCGGTGATCGTCGTCGACAGGCAGGTTGACCACATCCGCGTGGAGGTGGCGCTCCAGTACACCCGCAACGACGACGAGCGCGTTCGATGCTACGCCAACAACGCCCACAATCCCGTGGGTGGCACGCACCTGTCGGGCTTCCGCACGAGCCTCACCCGCACAATCGGCGCCTACGGTGAGAAAGCCGGCCTGTTCAAGGACATCAAGCCGGTGGGCGAGGACTACCGCGAGGGAGTTACCGCCATCGTCTCCATCCAGCATCCCGAGCCGCAGTTCGAGAGCCAGAACAAGATCAGGCTGCTCAACTCCGATGTCGATGGCGCCGTGCAGACTGCCATGAACGAAGTCCTGTCGCGCTACCTCGAGGAGAATCCGGCGGAAGCCAAGAAGATCGTCACCAAGGTGATCCTGGCGGCCGAGGCCCGTGAGGCCGCCGCCAAGGCGCGCAAGGCCCTCAAGGACCGCAAGAGCATCCTGAGCGGCGGCGGGCTTCCCGGCAAGCTGTTCGACTGCACCAGCCGCAACCGCGACGAGAGCGAGTTGTTCCTGGTCGAGGGAGATTCGGCCGGCGGGTCGGCCGAGGCCGGGCGCGACCGCCGCATCCAGGCGGTGCTGCCACTGCGGGGCAAGCCGCTCAATGTCGAGAAGGCCAGGCTCGAGAACCTGCTCAACAACAACGAGATCACGGCGCTGATCTCGGCCATCGGCGTCGACATCGGCAACGAGAAGGAGTATCCGGATGTCAGGAAGGGGCTGAGGTACAACCGCGTCATCATCATGACCGACGCCGATGTCGACGGCCAGCACATCCGCACGCTGCTCCTTACATTTTTCTATCGGCAAATGAGCCAGTTGGTGGCCAACGGACACATCTTCGTGGCGCGTCCGCCGCTCTACAAGGTCAAGCAGAAGAAGGAGGCCCGATATGTAGCCACCCGCGAGCAGATGACAACCGAGCTGCTCGAGCGCGGCCTGCGCGACGCCAGGCTCCTGGTCTGCCCGCCCGGGGGAGGCAGCAACATTCGGATGGTCGAGGGGTCCGCCCTCAAGACGCTTTCGGAGCGCGCCGCTCGGCTGGACGAGGCCCTCGTCACGCTCGAGCGCCGGGGGATCGCGCTTCCCACGATGCTGGCGCGGATCGACGGCAGGGGCATGCCGGCGTTCAAGACCATCGCCGCGGGCACCGAGGCCTGGTGGCACACGCGCGCGGAAGCCGCCGCTTTCCGCGAGGAAACCCAGAAGAAGCTCGGCCGCGAACTGGCCGCCGGCGAAGCCGCGCCCGGGCAGGATGCCTTCTTCTTCCAGGAACTGCACGAAGTCCACGACATCAACGGCGTGTTGGCCACCTTCGGAGAGCACGGCCTGCTGCCCAGCGACCTGGTTCCACCCGCGAGCATCGCCGGGCGCGAGCCGGAACCCCGCCTTATCCTTGAGTGCGGCGACAACCGCAAGCCTCTTGTCACCCTCCGCGAACTGGTTTCCGAGTTGCGACGCGTCGGCGAGCGTGGCATGACCATCACCCGCTTCAAGGGGCTGGGCGAAATGGATCCCGAGGAACTCTGGGAGACCACGCTCGATCCATCCAACCGAACCCTGATGCAGGTGAAGCTCGAGGATGCGTCGGCGGCCGATGAGATGTTCCGCACCCTGATGGGGGAGAAGGTTGAGCCGCGCCGTGACTTCATCAACAAGCACGCCCTTCAGATGGAGGAAATCGACTACCACGGGTCGTGACGGCGAACCGGATCATTCAGGGGGCTTTGGCCGCCTCAGCCTGCTGGAAGTCCGCAGGCCTTCAGGAGCGTTTCCTGCGCCGCGAGGTCGTGCCGCGGCCCGAACGAGTCGGGCTTCTCGCCACGGATCACCCCGGCCATGTCGGCGGCGTCATCTACATAGCGGATGTATTTGGGAAACTTCAACTCCTGGGTTCCCTTCTTGAAACCGGGGCAATCCGCCTCCAGCGTCACCTTGGCCACCGGATTGTCGAGCGGCTGGATGTGGAAGGTTCCCCTGGTGCCGCAAACCACCATGTGCCTGCGTTCGAAACCGTTCACCTCAAGCGCCGTGGTCTTCACGCTGGCGATCGCCTTGGGGTAGGTCAAGACGGCCATCGAATTGTCAAGCAGCGAGTCGTCCGGCGGCCCGACATGCTGGTTGAGGCCGAAAACCTGCTCCGGCTTTCCAAGAACGCCCACCACCAGGTCGACGAGATGGCAACCCAGCTCGAACATCATGCCGCCCTTGTAGGCGGCCAGAGATTTCCTGCTTGCGGGATCCACCACCTTGCTCATGACGGCGTGGACCTCGAACACGTCGCCGAGCCAACCCTTGGCGAGGAACTCGCGCAGCAGGACAACCGCCGGGTTGTACCGGTACATGTATCCCATCTGCACCATCAGCTTGTTGCGCGCGGCGTTCTCGAGGATTTTCCTGAACCGGGTCAGCGATTCCCCCGGCGGCTTGTCGATGTGGATATGCTTTCCCGCGGCGATGGCGGCCTCGGCATTGTCCAGCAAGTCGCCGACCCGGGTTTCCACAAGCACCGCCTGAAGGCCCGGCGTGGCCAGAAGTTCCTCACGGGTCATGAATCGGAGGCCGCTGAAGGCGGATTGTTTCTCGGCCAGCTGGCGCAGCTTGTCATCAGCTTCGGCGATACCGACAACCTCGTAGTCGGGAGATGACCTGTAAGCCGCCAGCTTGCTGGCATGCGCGTGGCCCACGCCGATTTGGCCGACCCGGATCCGGGGCTTGGCAGCTGCGTGAATGATGTTCGCCCG
>JAGWVO010000170.1 GCA_018970845.1 Planctomycetota bacterium | reverse complement strand
GGAACCGTTGACGAGAAGGTTCGGAAATTGGGCCGGGAGTACGACCGGTTCCTCGCGGGTGTTGTCGTAGTTGGGCCGCATCTCGACGGTGCGCTGCCGCAACTCATCCATGAGGCGCTCGGATGCGGCGCTCAATTTGGCCTCGGTATATCGTTCGGCGGCCGGTGGATCCCCATCCACGGAACCGAAGTTGCCCTGTCCCTGAACCAAAGGGACACGCAGCACCCAGTCCTGTGCCATCCGCACGAGCGCCTCGTATGCCGCCGATGTTCCGTGCGGATGGTAATTGCCGGTGACATCGCCAACGATCTTGGCACACTTTCTCGGCCTGCCGTCAAAGGTGAGGCGGAGGTCGTTGTACATCGTGTAGAGAAGTCGCCTTTGGACCGGTTTGAGCCCATCCCGCACATCGGGTAGGGCCCGGGAGGTGATGACCGACATCGCATAAATCAAATACCGTTCGCGTGTCTGCTCATGCAGCGATGCGGGCTGGATGTTTTCCAACTCAGAATCCTCCCGGTTCCGGACGGGTGGGATTGTAGCAAGGTTTGGAATGGCCAGCACGGAAACAGAGAAGGCGTGGCTTATGCCACGCCTTCCTTATGAACAAGAATCCAGACAGACTTATCTGGGATTGGCGGGAGGATAAGCCTGAATGAGGCTTTCGCCTTCCTTCATGAAATCGTTGGGCACTGGTTGAAAACTGGATATTTTCACAAGCTGGAGAAGGCGGGCGCTTCCCGGGTTTTGGTCAGCGGTCATCATTCCCTTCCTAAACCTTTCGACATAGGAGTTTTGCACCGATTTGGGGAAATAGGCGATCACAGTGCTTGGGAAGGTTTCTGATTCCAAGATGGGAGAAAGCGTTTCATTGGCTGATGGCTTGATCCTCTTGTAACGGTCCCAAGAAGCCTTCTCAACGAGGACAAGATCCAGCGACCCTTCCCTGACATTGTCCAACGCCTCCTCACTGTCACCGATGGGAAAAACCTTGGCGTAATGCTCATGCAGCGCCTTGCCAGGCAACACGGCGCGCCTTTCAACCCACAGTCTTGCGAATGGGCGCGTTTGGGTTGGGATGGCCAAGGTCTTGCCGGCCATTTCAGAAATCGGCTTGTTTGAATCAGACTTGCGCGCGATCAAATAAGCCTTGAGCGGGGTTTTCTCATTCACAGCCAGCATGAGCGGCTTGAGTTCCGGGTATTTCCTGGAAGCCCAGAAAAACTCATGACCTTGAAACACTCCGAGGTGGGCATCCCCTTTTTTCATCCTCTCGCAAAGTTCAGTCGAGTCGGGAGACATGGCGATCTCGCCCGGCAAGCCAGTTTGCGCCTTCACGACTTCAGGGAACGGTTGCATGACCAGCCTGGCAATGGTCTCTGAAAAGTTCTGGAAAAAATTCTTGGTGATGCCGACTTTCAGCTTTTCATCGGGCTTGGCGGCTTGGGCGCCTCCCGGAACAAACAACGAAGCGATCGCTAGGATCGAGAATGCCGCCGCAGTTCTGGCCAAAAACCGCATGGTGCTGTCACTCCGGGAGGTGGGGTACCAAAAGAATTTGGGGAAATCCAGACAATCAGTTGGACTTGGAGCCGGGGGCGACCGGCTTCCATTCCAGCTCAAGCTTGAACGCTCCACCCGTCGCCCGCTCAAGGGTTGCCAAGGCCTGGATGGCCCCCAGCTTTGCCTCGATTGATTGCTGCTTCAGGGTGGTCTCGATCAGGCCGGATTCAAGGACATCCCGAGGGGAAACCTTGTTGTCTCCTCCCAGGTCTTCCTTGAGGTCCTCGCTGCGCTTGTGAGCAACCTTGATGGCCTTTTCCAAAACGGGAAGCTTGTCGGCGTTTTGCTTGTACCTGAGCCAAGCGTTGCCGGACTCCAGTTCAACGAGGGCTTGGACTTTTTCGCGGACGATCGTCGCCCGGGAAGCGAGGATCTCAGCCTGGTTCACGCGGTCCCTGCGGTTGCCGGGAATGACCGAAGGCATTTCCGGTGCAATCGCCCCTGGCTGGTATTTCTCGTCAAATTGACCAAGCGGAACAAGGATGGAATGGAGGTCGGATCCTGAGGCGAGGGTCCTGCCCGCCATGGTGAAGCGCATCCGGCACTGGGCCTCGATTTCCAAGGCGAAGATGATGGCGGCCAATTCCGCTTGGCCGATTTCCGGCCGGTTGGCCACAGCCAATGAAATGGCTTCATCCTGGCTGGAAATGGAGCACTTGCCTTCCGGAATCGCATCATTGGCGGGCGTCACCCTGTCACATGTCCCAATCGCCTCGCGAAGCGCCGCCAACGCTTGTTCGTAGCCGTTTTCGGCTTCTGGGACCTTGCTGGCGGAGGCATTGTTGGCGATGTCCACCAATTCAAGTTGCCCGGGGAACCGTTCCACCAACCTGCTGGCGCCTTCGCGGAGTTGCTTGAGGTTGGTAAGGATCGCGTTGAGTTCCCTCCGTTGCTGTTTCGCGTAGACAGCCATGAGGTAGGTGAATGTCACGGCTTGTCGGGTTTCGTTTTCCGCCTTCTCAACGGCCAGCCTGGCGGCTTGGATTCCATGGAGAACCTGCTGACGGCGCACCTTCAGGTCGCTTGAAAGGATCGCGCCCAACCGTCCGCTTCTTTCAAGGGCATCCGACTTCGCGATGTTGGCATGCAGCGTGGCCCTGGCCGCGCGAATGCTGGCTTGCTGATCCAAGGCCATGGAAAGGCAGGCATCAAGGTCAAGAACTTGGCCGGATTCCTTGGTGGCCTTGGTTTCCTGGGCCGTCAGGAATTCGCAACGCAATCCCATCAGGCTCAGGGCAATGGCGGATTGGCCGATCATTCGGAGGAGGTCTCGGGATCCCCTCGGCATGGCATGTCACTCCCGGAGAATTGGAGGCTGGCTGACTTGGGCTTCCTGCCTTGACTTCCTTCAGCATCGACATGGAGCGCTACCATCAATGCAAGGGAATGAGAAACTTCTGCTGAAATGCGAAGATCGGGTGTTGGGCAGATCGGTTTTGCCGGGGGTGCCGAGAAGGAGCGTTGGGAAATGCGGATCGATTGTTCTCCCGCCCTTCTTCGTGCCTTGTGCGAAGCCAATGCTTGTCGCAGTGAAACGGAACCACGGCGGGCCCTCTTGGCTTCTTTGCTTAGAGACCCGGAAGGTGCCGCCTCGTCTGCGGCCCGAGACGCGGGATTTGATTACCTGGCATGGCGACCCGGCCAGCCAGCCATCGAAACATCTCACAATGAGTCACTTGGGGTAGCTGAGCTTTGCGCCGAGTTGAGGGCGGTTGTCCGTCTCGCGGGATCGTTGGCCCGAGACTCCTTTCATGAGGGCGAACTCACAACAGAATTTGGTCTTCTGGCCTTACTGAAATCGTATCCAGCTATTGCGCGGGAACTCGGTGCCCACGGATTGGTTTTGGATCGGTTGGAGGCGATGGTAACCCCGCACTTGGGGAAGATCCTGACCGTGCCCGGGATCGATTTGGAAGGGCATGGCGAAGCCATGGAATCCATTGCGGATGATAAGTTCTTAAAGCTAGCTAGGGCAAGGGTTTATTTTCTTGTTTCGGCAAAGTCGTGCTTGCTCGGCCTAGAGCGTACCGTCAAGGAGGCCATGGCCGGGGGTGTCGGGATTATCCAATCCAGGGAGAAATCCATTTCGGACAAGGCGTGGCTTTCCGTATTGGAACCATTGAGAAAGTGGACCGAGTCCTCTGGAGCATTGCTTGTCGTCAATGATCGTCCAGACTTGGCCAAACTGTCAGGGGCGGACGGGGTACATGTCGGTCAGGACGACTTGGCCGTGTCACAAGCCCGCGGAGTTGCGGGACACGGAATTGTTGTTGGAGCAAGCACGCATTCCCCAGGCCAATGGAACAACGCGGTTGGTGACAAGGCCGACTATGCCGGAGTTGGGCCGGTTTTCCCATCGGGAACCAAGGATTTTGCCATGTTTCCTGGCCTGGAATATGTGAGGCAAGTCGCATCGACAAACCAGTTGCCATGGTTTGCCCTGGGCGGGATCAGTGCGGAAAACATTGTTCAGGTTGTGGAGGCGGGGGCCATCCGCGTGGCCGTTTCCGCATGCCTTGCCGCTAGCGAAAATCCTCGCGCCGTGGCGAGCGCGCTGTTGAAGGCTTTGGGTGGCTAACCGACAAGGTAGCGAAGGGCGAGCACCATGGCCGAGGCGACGATCGTCAAAGCCAGGATGGCTATTGCCAGCGCCTGCCCATGAGTGAAGACGGCCTTGGGCACTGGTCCCTTGGGTGGACGGGATGGAGTTGATGACGGCTTGTCTTCAAATGGCGTGACGATCGCCTCGTTCCAAGTGGACTGGAATGCCGCGAAAGGGTTGGCCTCAACCTGGGGAATAGCCAAGGCCACGGGAACCGAGGCCGCGTCCTCCACACCCATGGCCGATGTGATGGCGATCGCCGCTTCCTTGGGATTTTGGAACCGGGCCGCGGGGTCCTTGGCCATCATTCTGGCAACGAGAGCGTCCACCTCGGGCGGAATTCCAGGAACCAGCGCGGAGGGCTTGGGTATCGAATCGGTCGAATGCTTGATGATTTTTTCCAATCCCTTGGTCCCGGGGTAGGGGACCCGCCCAGTCAAGAGATAGAAGAGCGTGCAACCAAGGCTGTAAATGTCGGAACGGATGTCCGCCTGATGAAGGCTTTTGGCCTGTTCGGGTGCGAGATAGTCCGGCGTGCCGATAATCGTGTTTTCGTCGACCATGATGGTGCCATGGTTCGAACCGGCGTTTTCCGCCCTGATTGGGGCCAGCCGAGCGAGGCCGAAGTCGCTGATTTTGACAAGGCCGGCTTTTCCCGGTTCGGTCTCCGACTTCAGCAAAATATTGCTTGGCTTGATATCCCGGTGAACCATCCCTTGTTCAAAGGCATGATCAAGTCCGGTGGCAACCTGGCGGACATATTCGCAGGCCACCTGATAAGGCAACGGCCCGCGTTCCCTGACAAGTTTCTCCAGGTTGGGGCCTTCAACCATTTCCATGACAAGGAAATGGGCTCCTGCCACCTCATTGGCGTCGAAGGCCGTGACAATGTTGGGATGGGTGAGTTGGCTGGCGGCCCTCCTCTCCCGAAAGAAAAACTCCTTGGCACGGGGAGAATTGACGAGGTCGGATGAAAGGATCTTGAGCGCCACAACCCGACCCATGGTTGAATGTTCAGCCCGGAACACACGCCCCATTCCGCCCTTGCCGATTTCCTCAAGCAGCAAATACTGGCCAAGGCGCAGGCTTGGGCCCTGCCCTTGAAGGAGTCGGGCCCCCTGAAAACGCGTCAGGAGTTTGGAGTTGTGCAGGAGGGTCGCCAAGGTCTTGGCGGTGGCTCCGCTTGGGGCGTTGGCCAAGGCCCGGTTCAGTGACGATTCCGGGATGATCCTGTAATCGCGAATGTGGCGCAGAAAGGCGTCGGCGGTAATTTCCGACGATTCTGTTCTGGCCATTTCCTTGCCTTCCTGACAATTCAGTTTCAAGTTTGACGAAAATCTCAGCAAAATTGATTTTATCAGCCTGAGATTCCAAGCTTAGCTCACATTTCAAGAAGAATGGATGAAATGGTCCGGGTCGTCAGAAAAAAGAGTTGCGGGCGCAAGCCCGCAACTCTTTTGGTGCAAGAGAGCCATCTGGATTAAGAGTCAATCAAGCATGAAAAAGTCCCGAGGGCTTCGCACGAACGGGTTGTAAGGAACGCCGGGGAATCCATTGACTGAGCCGAATCCACCAAATCCACAGCCAAAAGAAGGTGCCGTGACCATTCCTTGAAACGGCATATGGCAGGGTACGACAGAATAGTTGGGGCCGTAAACAGTCCCGCAAGGAGCGGTGGCAAAAAAGCCTGGGCCCGTCATGTCCGGGGCTTTGGGATAGATGTAGGTGAAGGGTGGCCGAGGTGAGGGGTATTGGGCTTGGGCCCATGTTCCGGTTAATAGTGATGCGAGGGTGGCCAATCCGAATGACATGATCCGTGCGCTGCCGTGCATGGTGTGTTCATCCATGGGTGCCGTGGCGACCAATCCAAGCGGACGCCATCATTTCAAACCTACCCTGCCTTTTTTGGCCATGCGGCTTCGACGGATTTGCTGGCCTTGAAATGGAATGTCCGGCCGGTGGCAGACCCGGCAGGATTGGAAATGTTGGGCCAAAATGAATTTGGCCGATCCTTCTGGACCGGCCAACGGCGTTTTCGCTAGTTGAATCTGGAGACCACCAGATCAGTTGCCGGGGGCGCCATAGGCGGCACCGTAGCCTGCCGCACCATAGGCGGCGCCCGGCATGGCGGCGGCCATGCCGCCGGGGGTGGGGCAGCCCATGGCTCCGCTGGCTGGCGGACCGCTCATGGCGCCACCGGGCACGGCCCATTGCAGGGTTGGACTCACGAACACGGGGGCGTAGTTGACGCGACCACCATATCCGTTTGAGCAGGAGCTGTTGATCTGGTACCCGTGGTTTTTGTAGTAGGCAACCCAATCGATGTTATCGAGGGCGCCATAGTAGTTCTTCATGGCGTTGTAATAATCGCTCCAAAACTTTTGAAGCCGCTCCTCTTCAGGAGTGAGGCCCTTGTAGCGCTTGGCAAAGATGTTCCACCAAGGCTGGTAGCCGCTGTACCCGAGTTGCGCCCAGCTTGCCTGGGCCGATGATGCGCTGCCGGCCACAAGGGCGAGGGCAAGCGCAAGGAAAGCGAAACGCTTCATGGTGACTCCTTTCACCTATCCCGGATCTATCCCCCCGGACAAGCTCCCGGCACAAGGACTGGAGCATCCGTCGGGATCGAGGTCCGGGCCCAGTTCCATCCTGGACAGGCAAGTGCTGCCTTTCTGGATTCCTGACCTCGTCATCCCGTCAATCGGCACATTCGATCCCATCGGTGCAGGCATACTGGGCCAATTGTTCCAACCACTCGAGGTTCACAACCGCCATCTTGGGAATATTTTTCGCAAAGCTCCTAGCCTTCCATGATTTTTCCCTGTTGAAAGGCAATATCCGCCGTCTTCCGTAAACCAATGGAGCGGCAGAGCATCGGCGTCAATCTCGGAGGAATATCATGATCCGACGGACATTTTGTGCTGTTACGGCCTCGACTATCCTCGCTTCGCGAGTTGTTCTAGCGGCGGGAAAAGCTGGATACCAAGTGCTTGCTTCTGATAAGGGCCATGTTGCGCTGATTGGCGTCGATGGCAAGCCAGTCTGGAAACGCCCACTTCGAGCCGAAGTTCACGACATTACGCTGCTTGCCGGTGGCGGCGTCCTGTTGCCGGTCGCGCGTGACAAGGTTGCTGAATGGAACAATGAAGGCAAGGAAATCTGGTCTTACAAGGCGGAGAGAGTCACGGGCAACAACGCGCATGTGGAAATTCATGCCGTTGAACGATTGCCTGACGGAAACACCTTGGTGGCGGAATCGGGCAATCGAAGGCTTGTTGAAGTTGACCGTGAAGGCAAAATCGTTCGTTCCATAGCGTTGAAGGTTGAGAAACCCAATCCGCATCGTGATACTCGTTTGGCCAGGAAGACCGCTGATGGAACCTACCTTGTCTGCCATGAGGGCGATGGAAAAGTTCGGGAGTACGATTCCAAGGGGGAGGTTGTTTGG
>JAGWVO010000169.1 GCA_018970845.1 Planctomycetota bacterium | reverse complement strand
GTGCTCGTCATCACGAACGGGAGGTTGGTCCATGATGGGCCCCTTGCCGGCATCGTCCAGCGCTTGGGCGCCTACAAGCAGGTCCGCCTCCAGTTTGCTGGAGAGGCCATACCGCCGGGACTGAAGTTACCTGACTCCGCGACCGTGATGGGATCGGTTGTCGACCTCAGTGTCAGCAGGGACAGGGTTTCGGAAACGATCTCGGGAATCCTTGAGCAGTTTCCCGTCACGGACCTCACGGTCAGCGATCCGCCGCTTGAGGAAGTCGTGGCCAGGTATTTCCAGGAATCGGCGTCGGGGTCAGGTGAATGAGCGCCAAGATCGGATCCCCGGCTATGGATTCGAGCCTTTCGATCGGTTTGGTGAAGTCACTCACGAAGTATTTCAACATTTTCAAGGTTTCACTGGTTGAGCGCCTGGCATACAGGGCCGACTTCCTGCTGGGAACTTTCCTCCGCTTGCTTCCCCTTGTGACCACCTTGCTCCTATGGAAGGCGGTCTATGCCAACAAGGATGAAATCTCGGGTTACACCTACAGGCAGGTGGTGGCCTACCTTCTTCTCGTCCATGTCAGCCGGATGTTCTCAAGCATGCCCGGCCTGGCCAGCGGCATTGCCCGCGATGTTAGGGACGGCAATCTTAAAAGGTACCTGGTGCAACCCTTGGACCTCATCTCGTACCTGCTGGCTTACAGGATGGCCCACAAGGTTGCCTACATCATCACCTCCATACCTCTTTATTCAGTCATATTCTTCCTTTTTCGGGACTTTTTCGACGCCCCGGCCGACCCATGGTGGTTTTGCCTTTACGCCACGGCCCTCCTGATGTCCTTCATTCTTGGGTTTGCCTTCGAGGCGTCCCTTGGAATGCTGGGATTCTGGTTTCTTGAAATCAGTTCTTTCCTGTATTTGGTCAATACCGTCAACTTTTTCGTCTCGGGCCATTTCTTGCCGCTCGACCTTTTGGATCCTTGGGTGGCGGGAATCCTCAAGGTTTTGCCGATGCAGTTCATGGCGTATTTTCCCGCCGCGCTGATCATGGGCAAGGCCGGAGATTGGAACGATGTCGTCCGGGGCCTTGGGATCGAGGCGGCCTGGTGCCTCGGCTTTTTCGCCATGGCCAGGGGAGCCTATGCCCTTGGTTTAAGGCGCTATGGAGGATACGGAGGGTAGGCCATGGTCTTGAAAAGATCGTTCGCAAGCTACCTTCGGCTTGTCGCGGTGTTCGCCCGGTTCAGCCTGACGCGCGAGATGGCTTTCAGGGGCAACTTCGTCATGAAGGTGCTGCTGGAACTGGTCTGGCTGGGAATTCTCCTGGTCTTTTACAGGACGCTCTTTCGTGGCGTGGACAGCATCGCCGGTTGGGACAGCGCCTCGTTCCTTTTTTTTCTCGGTTGTTATTACACGCTTGAAGGAGTCGTCGAGACATTGTTCCTGGAGAACTTCGTTGAATTTTCCGACCTGGTCAGGACTGGAAACCTCGACTTGCACCTGCTGAAGCCCATCGACGAGCAATTCCTTCTTTCCATCCGGCTGATCGACTGGTCGACCGTGCCGAAATTGTTCATCGGTTCGGGAATGATGGGTGTCGCGGTTTTCCAGATGGGTCATCCCGTTTCCGGTTGGACCCTGGCTTTGTTCCTGGGGTTGTTTGTGGCTGGCGTATCAATGGCGTATTCGTTCCTTTTGATTCTTTCGTCGACCGCCATCTGGATGGTGCGTAACCAAAGCCTCATGGAATTGTGGTGGCTGTTTTCCACCCTGATGCGATACCCGAGGGATATCTATGATGTGGCTTGGGCGTGGCCGGTGCGCCTGGTCTTCACATTTGTTCTTCCAGCCCTCCTTGTTGTCAGTGTTCCCGCGGAAGTCGTGGGGAAAGCCGTGTTGGATCCATGGTGGATCTGCTGGATGCTGGTATCCGCCATCATTTCGCTATCGGGAAGCAGGCGTATTTTCATGGGATCGATCGCGTCGTATCGCAGCGCCAGTAGTTAGGCGATCGCGAGTAGGTTGCCGCCAGATGAGTTGTGGCTGGGAGAAGGCTCAGGAATCGGAACCGGCTTGTCAAAACCTGAATCGACCGACTGCGGCAAGACCGGTGAAACCGGCTTATCAGGTGATCCGGAGAGCGAATCCCACTTCAGGCGAAAAGCGTGGCCACCAATCGAAACGATGTCACCGGGAGCCAGGGTGGCGTGTGTGACCCGTTTTCCGTTCACGGCTATGCCGTTGGTGCTGGCCAGATCGCGGATGATCACGGTGCCATTGATCACGGCAAGGCAGCAATGCTTGCGGGATACCTTTCTAGAATCGAGGACGATGTCGCACTCTTCCTGCCGACCAAGCAGAAGAACGGGCTTGTCCAGCGGAATGCTGGGGCCGCTTCCAGTGGATACCAATACCGCAGGCATGAGAATGCCCCGTCACATATTGGGTACCCTAGGCTATCGAGGCTTAAAACGCAATCAGGAAAAGGAAATTCATCATTTTCACTGAATGTTTGTGCTTGAATAACCGTTTGATTCGAATTGGTGCAATTTATTTCCCAGCCAGCGCGGCGAATCTTTCCTGAATGCTCTGCACCGAAAATTCCCTTGTCTTGAGCGCCTTGCAAGCCTCCACCGCCGCATAGGCCGCGGCAATGGTGGTGATGCAAGTCACGCCATGGGAAACGGCCGAGGCGCGTATTCTTCCCTCATCCGTCCTGGCGCCCCTGCCGCTTGGAGTGTTGATGACCAGGGCCACCTGCCTGTTTTTCATGTGGTCGATCAGGTTGGGCCGGCCTTCCTGAAGCTTGGCGACCTCCGCGGCGATGATTCCATGCTCGCGAAGGAGTTTCGCGGTGCCCCTGGTGCAAAGGAGACTGAATCCGATCTCGACCATCGCCCGCGCTATCTCGATCGCAGCCGGCTTGTCACGGTCGGCGACGGAGAGAAAAACCTGGCCTTGAAGGGGCAGGGTATTGAATGCCGCCGTTTGGCTTTTGGCGAAGGCCATCCCGAAGTTGTCGTCAATACCCATGACTTCCCCGGTGGAGCGCATCTCGGGGCCAAGAATGATGTCGACGCCGGGAAACTTGTTGAATGGAAAAACGCTTTCCTTGATGGAGAAGTAACCGGGCGTCACTTCCCTGGCCTCGGGCAATTCGCGAATCGATTTCCCGGCCATCACCAAGGACGCCAGTCGAGCCAACGAAACGCCCGTGGCCTTGGATACGAAAGGCACGGTCCTGCTGGCCCTTGGATTCACCTCCAGCACGAAAATCTCCACAGGCCCCGAACTTGAACCCGTGGCTTGGGGATCCGGCACATTGCGCAACCCCGCCACTGCGAATTGGACATTCATCAATCCGCGGACCTTGAGCTTGCGCGCCAGTTCCCGGGTTTGCCGCTTGATTTCCTCGACAACCACGGCCGGGAGGCTGTGAGGCGGCAGGACGCTGGCCGAGTCACCCGAGTGAATTCCGGCTTCCTCGATGTGCTGCATCACCCCGCCGATGATCGTTGCATCGCCATCACTGAGGCAGTCGACATCGACTTCAATCGCGGCTTCAAGGAATTTGTCGATCAGCACGGGCTTGCCCGATGACGGATCATGAGTCTGTTCCATGTACCGTGTCAGGGATTCCTCGTCGTAGAGGATCTCCATGCCTCGCCCACCAAGGACATAGCTTGGCCTAGCGAGGATTGGAAAACCGATGCGCCTGGCCGCCTTGAGGGCTTGAGGCAAGTCAAGCGCCGTGCCGTTGGGTGGCTGGCGGAGGTGCAATTTCTCGACAAGGTCCTGAAACCTTTCACGATCCTCGGCGATGTCGATGCTGTCCACGCTGGTGCCGATGATCGGGGCGCCCGCCGCTTCCAAAGACCTGGCGAGGTTGAGCGGGGTCTGCCCGCCAAACTGAACAATCAGTCCTGCCGGGGCCATCCGGTCGACGATGTTCAGCACATCCTCGGCAGTCAGTGGCTCAAAGAACAGGTGGTCGGATGTGTCGTAGTCGGTCGAGACGGTTTCCGGGTTTGAGTTGACCATGATGGTTTCAAAGCCGTGATCACGCAGGGCAAATGACGCCTGGCAACAGCAATAGTCGAACTCGATGCCTTGGCCGATCCTGTTGGGACCGCCGCCGAGAATCATGATCCGGGTTTTCTTGGCGGCAGGCAGGGTTTCATCATCAAAGGCCGTGATGGTTGAGCCATCGGCCGCAACCCTGGTGATCGGGGTCTCATAGGTCGAGAAATGGTACGGAGTGTGCGCCTGAAATTCGGCGGCGCAGGTGTCGACGGTCTTGTATGTCGGGACGATGCCAAGCGATTTTCTCTTGGACCTCACGGTCATTTCGTCAACCGCCCAGATATGGGCCAACTGCCTGTCGGAAAAACCTTCCTGCTTTGCCTTCCATAGAAGGCTTGGCCCCGCATTATCCAGACTTCCCGCGGACCTGAGTTCCGTCTCCGTGGCGATCAGTCCCCGCATTTGTGTGATGAACCAGGGGTCGATCCTGGTCCGGTGATGGATTTCCTCATCGGTAAGGCCGGCAAGAAGCCCGTACCTGACGAACCAGATCCTTTCCGATGTCGGCGTGGCTAAAGCGGGAAGGATCTCCTCGATCGATGGTTGGTCGGCTCGGCCCCAGCGGTCCTTGCCATCGGAACCTAATCCCGCCCTGCCGTTTTCCAATCCACGCAGTGCTTTCTGGAACGATTCCTTGAAAGTCCGGCCAATGGCCATCGTTTCGCCCACGGACTTCATTTGAGTCGTCAGGACGGGATTGGCGTCGGGGAATTTTTCAAAGGCCCAGCGTGGAATCTTGGTGACGACATAGTCGATCGTCGGTTCGAACGAGGCGGGGGTTTCGCGGGTGATATCATTTCGCAGCTCATCAAGTGTGTAGCCAACGGCGAGCTTCGCCGCGATTTTAGCGATGGGGAATCCTGTCGCCTTGCTTGCCAACGCGCTCGACCTGGAAACGCGTGGATTCATCTCGATCGCGACCATCGCTCCATTGGCTGGATTCACAGCGAACTGGACATTGCTGCCGCCGGTGGCCACCCCGATCTCTCGGATGATGGCTATGGCCGCATCGCGCATCCGCTGATATTCCTTGTCCGTCAGGGTTTGGGCGGGGGCCACCGTGATGCTGTCGCCGGTGTGGACGCCCATCGGGTCGAGGTTTTCGATGCTGCAAATGATCACCACATTGTCAGCGCAATCCCGCATCACCTCGAGTTCAAATTCTTTCCAGCCGAGAATCGATTCCTCAATCAGGGTTTCACCAACGGGGCTCAACTCAATCCCCCGGCGAACAATGTCCGTGAATTCCTCGCGGTTGTAGGCGATTCCGCCGCCGGTTCCCCCCATGGTGAAACTGGGCCTGAGGACGCATGGCAAACCGATGGACTCAATGGCCTTGTCGGCTTCCTGCACCGATTTGACAACGGCGCTTCTTGGGACGGCCACTCCGATGCGGGCCATTGCCTGCTTGAATTTCTCGCGGTCCTCGGCCTTGTCGATGGCCACCGGGTCGGCGCCGATCATTTCCACGCCATACTTTTGAAGAACCCCATGCTTGGCCAAGGCCATTGCCGTATTGAGAGCCGTTTGGCCGCCTACGGTGGGAAGGAGTGCGTCGGGCCGCTCCCTTTCAATGATTTTTTCAACGAATTGCCAAGTGATCGGTTCGATGTAAGTCCTGTCCGCCATGTCGGGGTCGGTCATGATGGTGGCTGGATTCGAATTGACCAGCACCACCTCATAGCCCTCCTCCCTGAGCGCCTTGCAGGCTTGCGTGCCGCTGTAATCGAATTCACAGGCCTGGCCAATGATGATGGGACCTGAACCGATGATGAGAATTTTCTTGATATCGTTGCGCTTCGGCATGGTGGGAGCGGATTCCTTGGGCCTTTTGATCAATCGGAATGGGTATTGCCTCTACAGGCTGTCCCCGAGTCCACCATGGGTTTGATACCGGTTTGCCTGCGGAATCCAAGATTACAAAAGCGATATGCGACTCAGTTCCCCGCAAGGCAGAATGACTGCCCAACCAGCCAAGCGATTCCGCAGCAAGTTGACCCTCATTCAGCTGTTATTCACAGATTTGAACGGGCGAGCCCGAAACCGAGGAATCTGGCAAAGCCCCTCTGTTTTTTGCTGAAATATCAATGTTGTCATGTACAGGAATCCGATTGATATGGCGGAAAACCTTGCGCATTCTTCCTGAATTCAAGGTGTGGCTTGATTCTGCCGACTTTGATTGTTTAAGGCCCTCCTCGCTTCGCTGAAATCCCAAGCGATTAGGAGGTTGTCATGTTGATTCGACGATTGTTCCCGGCCTGTGTGGCATTCTTGGGTTTTGGATCCGTCTTTGGATGTCACACGGCTTGCCACAAGTACTGTGAAAGGAATTACGGGCCCCACCAAACACAACCTGCCGCATACGCCCAGCCGGCCCCTTCTTACTGCCCGCCACCAGCATATTCGGCACCTGCCTACACGGCGGCACCGTACTGCCCGCCTCCCGCCTCCGTCGCTTGTCCGCCTGGTTGTACCCCGGTGCGCTAATCGCACCGCAGGTCAATCGAATGGTATTCAAGGCCATGTTGGGTTAGTGTCGTGATGGATTATGCCAATCGGGTTCGGCAAACGGGCCCAGGAGCAATCACATGATGAATGCGACATGGATGTTGTCCCTGATGATGGTGTCGGGTCAGGCGCCCCAAGCGGGCGATTTCAATCGTCAGGTGACCGAACTGAACCGCCTCACGGGAACTGAAGCGATTCGTTCCGGTTACCGCAACTTGATCACCAATAGGGAAGCTGGCAAGCGGGTTGTGGACGCGGCGATCGAACTTCTCGCCAAGAAGTCGGATGGCCCGGAAAAACTGAACACAAACGCCTTGTATGTCCTGGGAAGGGCGGCTTTCCATCTCAGGCGCAATGATGCGGGCGAGAAGTTCCTGCGCGATCACATCACGCAGTCTCTTGAACTTCAAAGCCCAAGCAAGATTCTCCAAGGGTATAATGCCCTCATTTTCAACCTTTACGAGGTTGGACGGTTTGCCCAGTGCGAGAAGGCTTGCCAGGAACTGCTGGATCTCAATCTGCCGGAATCGGCGGATGAGGAAGGGCTGATCAAAAAGGCCCAGTCTAATGTCCTCCGAAGGCTGCTGATGTGTCAGGCCCGCCAAGGAAACCTGGAAAAGGCCGAGCAAGTTCTCAAGCGCCTCGAGCGGGGCAAGGCGTTGAGGCCGATCGGCGCCGCCGACCTTCGCTGTCGACTCCTCAGGGAAGCGGGCAAACTGGAGGAAACCCTCAAGGCATACCAGGCCCTCATCGACCTCGTTGACAATGACGAGGAGATCAAGGACAAGGACCAGAAAGTCGAGATCATCGACGACCTTCGCTATTCGATGACCGGCGTGCTCATGGAAATGAAGAAAGTTGACGAGGCCACCAGCATCCTTGAGCAGTTGCTCAAGAAGGAACCCGGCAACCCGACATACAACAACGATCTTGGATACATTTGGGCCGACAACAACAAGAACCTCGACAAGTGCGAGCAGATGATCCGCAAGGCCATCGAGGAGGATCGCAAACTCAGGCTGAAAACCACTGAGAAGTCAGGCGATGATGCG
>JAGWVO010000168.1 GCA_018970845.1 Planctomycetota bacterium | reverse complement strand
GCTCCACCCTCAGGTTTATTGAATGTTTGGGAAATCAGTTGCAGGGAAGGACATTGATGTCGGAAGGCTGGGCCGGGGTGATCGTCACCGGCTGCATGACAAGCCCGGGATTGTCGATCGCCTGGCTGCCGTCAACCACCGCCGAGCAACCCGAGACGCCGGAGAACGCGTAGCCCTGGCTCAGGGCGAGGAAGGCGTTGGCCAGTTCGCTGAGTTCGGCATTGATGGCGTCGCGAACATTCGTCAGGCCGACGATGATGCCGATCACCAGGATTGTTGAGAAGAACAGGTATTCGCTGGCGATGATGGCGCCGCGGTCGTCGTTCCAGAACCTGACGAGTAACGATTTCACGGGATAGCTCCTTGTGGTGTGGCTGCTCGGGTTTGGGCCACGCGTCGTCCGTGCGCGCTCCCTTGCTGGGAAAATGTTGCCCACGATCCGGCCAAGGCAAGCGGCGGGAGGGGTTCTTTCCAAATCTTTCTCACGATTGATGAAGGGAATGACGGTTCTGACGGGGTTACGGGTCGGGTGATCCTTGCCGGGCCGGTGCCGACGGAGGGGTGGCGAGCCGATCTTGAATTCCCGGGAATACGCCGCCCCGTCGCACGGCCAGCAGCATTCGCGCCCGAAAGTCGATCGCCGCCATGCCGGTGTCGTCGCGAATGACGATCCAGTCGGGATGGTTCACCAATTCACGGCGCAGCAAGGGATGAAACTCGGCTTCCACAAGCACGAGGTCGGCCCCCCAGGCCGCCAACTGCCTGTCCCACCCCGGCCTGGCCCACTTGATATTGAGACAGGCGTCGTAATGCTCCGGTGGAAGCAGATGCACATGGGAATGCAAAAGCACGGGCGCCCGGGGCCCCAGGCTCCAGGCGAGGTAATCGCCCAGCGATTCGCTGACGAAAATCCGCCCCGCGGATGGATCCGGTTCCATTGGCCGCACGGTGCCGCGAAGGGCTTCGGCGACAACCCTGGGCGTGGCCGCCGCCATCAGGTTTTCAGGGGGAGTGCCCCGGTTCCACGCCATGGCCGGCCCGCTGATAGCCACGGCGGCCGCCACGCCCGCGGCGATGCCCGCCCACCCCTGCCATGCCCGGGGTTGAGTTTCGGGTTCTTCTTCCGGTGGAAACGCGCGCGCCACCAAGATCGGCGCCGCCAGATACCACCACACCAGCAACCTTTGGTGGGCCAGCGGCGCCAGGGCGAGCGGCATTCCGGCCAGCGCGCAGGCCCAGGGAAACCTTCCCTGGCGCGCCGCCATCGCCATGGCCCAGCACCACCAGAAAAGACTCGCGATCCACAACAGCTTGGAGACAACGCTCCGGTTCGACATGAGCGGTTGCCATTCATCCTGAACCCTCACCGCGCGGTTGGCCCCCATGGCCAGCGTGTCGGACAGGGTGCCCACGCCCGTGGGATGAAGCAGGATGATGATGCCGCCCGCGACGGCGAGCGCGGCCAGGCCACCGGCCAAGGGAAGGAGCCTTTCCCGCCGGCCGGCACCGGCGATAATGCGTCCGGCGGCCACCGCCACGGTCAATGCCATTCCCACGAGGAACGATCCGTGGAAAAGGGCCCATCCCCCCAGAGCTATTCCCGAGGCCAGCCATGGCCACCAACGCGAACCCGGCCACGCGAGAAACACCAGAAGCGGCACCGCCCACAGTTCCGCCAACGCCTGGGGCCGGAACACCGGCGCATGCCCGATGGCCAGTCCGATGGTGACCACCATCACCAGCACCAGGCGCCTGTCGGCGCACCCGCTGGCCTTGAGCAGCCACGCCAGCACCAAAAGCCTGACGGCGACAGCCCCCGCATGAAGCGCCTGGATGCCGGCCACCCCTCCGACTTTCCATGCCATGGCAATGGCGGCCTGGGACAGCCAGTAGCTGTCGACGCCGGGGGCGCCCGGTCGGGCGATGGGACTGATTTCAGCCGGGTCGAGGCAGCCCCGGTCGAGCCATTGCGTTCCAAAGGCAAGGTGAAGCCAGACATCGGTCTGGTTGAGTGGAACGCGGCTGATGATGGCGGCGAACGCCAGCGAGAGCCATGCCGCCAGAACAAGTCCCCGGGTTGGCTTCGGCATCGGAACATTCCGTGGGCGGATAGAATCCATCGGGTCGATTCAATCGTCATTTCCGGAAGGACATGACGGCCGAAGGTGTTTCTTTCCCGAATCGGGGGATTTTTTCCAGCCGCAAGTTTGCTATTCCGGCATTCCTGATTCAAGTTTGTCCGAGACACGCCCCGGGCGTTGAAAAAGCACCCTCGCAGCAGCACCAGGAGATACTCGCCATGGCCAATCGCAAAGCTCACTTGAACCTTGAAGGATTGACCGACCGCGTGGTTCCGGCGGTCTCGGGAATCAGCTTCCTCAACGGCAGCCTGTCGATTCGCCTGGATAATCAGGGTGGAACTCTGACTGTGTTGGGTGGATCAGCGACAAATGCCTCCAACTTCCAACTGAAATATAATGGAAATTCTGTCGGTAGCGCTTCGGGCTATAATGTCACCAACGCCATCACCATCATGGGTGGCAACGGCGACGACACCGTGGCTTTCGAAGCGCAGGCGGCGGCCGCCTATCGCATCCCTGGCAACCTAACCATCAATCTCGGCAACGGCAACGACACCATCACCTCGAAGGGAGCCTTCACGGTCAACGGGTCGGCCAACATCAATGTTGGGAATGGTAATGACACCATCGATCTTTCCACAAATGCCGCTACCGACACCACAACCATTGGCGGCAGCCTCACGGCCAACATGCTGGCCGGCAATGATACCTTCCGCGCCGACACCGGATCGCTCACGGTGAACGGCTTCACCACCATCAACGGTGGTAACGATGTGATCCTGACCGCGGCAAAGGGTGGCGCCACCATCGTGATGAACTCCCTCACCATCAACAGCACCGCAGGTGAGACTTTCGCCAATTCGCTTACGATGGCAGATGCAACCACGCTGCGGGGCAACCTGGTTTACATCAGCGGATCGTTCACCGACACGGTGGGAATTGACGGATCGACAATCCTCGGCAATGCCACGCTGAACTTGGGACAAGGCGGCTCCTCTACGGCTACCCAATCCGTAACCTTGTCGGCCATCAATCCCACCACCATCAACGGCAGCCTGACCGTGCTCTCGGGAAATGGCGTCGATGAAGTCACCTTCGACTCTGCCGCCGCCACGACTGTCAATGGCAGCGTGACACTGAATCTGGGCAACGGCAACAACAACATTGTGCTTGATGGCGATGGCACCTCCGTGATTGGCGGCGCGCTGACGATCCTTACGGGCACGGGCGACGACACGGTTACGATCGGCACGGCAGGCAACATTTTCACCATCAACGGTTCTGTCTCCATCAACTTGGGCAATTCCATCACGACAACTGCCGGCGGCGGCAACGAAGTGACCTTTGTTTCCACGGTGATCAACGGCAACCTGTCTTACACGGGAGGCACCAGTGCCGACACGATCACCTTCACCAGCGATACTGACGCCAATGTCGTCGGTGGCCGGGTTTCCATCAACACGGGCGGCGGTGCCGATACCGTAAGTATCGACAGTGTCGCTACGGCGGGCACGGGCACGACTTCCTTCGGTTCGCTCTATGTGAACTTCGGCGTCGGATCGGGCCCGGATGTGTTCACCAACAACTCCGGAATCAACTTCGACATCTTCATCTACAACTTCACCCCTTGATCCCGCCAATCCAACCGGATTGTTCCGAGGCCCGCCATCCGGCGGGCCTCATCGTTTTCTCATGCGAAGAGCCACATTTTTAATCACTTGGGTGCCAACGAATCCCTGCCTGCGCCCGTTTTTACGGGTAGGATGACCTCGTTAGCCCAATCGTTGCCTCTTCCCAAATCTTGCCGGCTGGGAGAACCCTCCATGCGCGCATCCGTTGCCTGCCTTTTCCTTTTCGCCTGCGCCTTCATTGCCCCGGCGGGCGAGGTCGGCCCCTCGGAAGCCTTCGCCCTGGCCAAGGACCGCGCCGAGTTCCTCAAGACCCTCATCCCCGGCACCGAGGCGTATTACTTTTACAACTGCCTCCACCTGCTGCAGACCGAGCAGGCCGACCAGTGCCAGGAACTCGCCAAGGCCTGGAAGGCCCGGCATGGCCAAACCGCTCTCCTTACCGAAATCCAGCTTCGCCACGCCTTCGCCGTCTTCGGAAAGAATCCCAAGGAATCCACCGACTTCCTCACCCGCCACCTCGGCGTCCGCCACGACCACCAGAGGGTGATCCCCGGCAGCGTGCCCGATTTTCCGACCGCGCTCGACCCGGCGCGCGTCGATCCCAAGGTCATCACCGAGGCGCTACTCAAGCGGCAGGACAGCGGCGTGGAGTTGTTCGAGGATGCCGCGCTCGAGCGCCTGGCCTCGGGAACCCTCACCACCCGCCAGCGCCGCAACCTCCTTTCGAGGCTGGCCACTCCCGACCTGCCCGGCCTGGTGAAGATGCTCGCCGAGGACCTGGCCCAGAAGGATTCGGGCGGATTCGGCTCGCTGGGAATCCACAACCGGCTCACGCTGGAGCAACTGAGGCAACTTCTCGAACTCAGGCCCGACCTGCGAGACCAGCAGGCCCATGTGATGGCGGTGCTTTCCCGGCTTCGGCCCGGCGCCGACGACGATTGGCGCCACGACAAGGACAAGGCGGGCGCCTACATCGACAGGCTGGTTGCCTACGCCCGCGGCCTCGGGCCGGTGCACAACAGCCTCAAGGCCCATGTCCTGTACCACAAGCTGGCCCATTCCCGCTCGCTCGGCGTCGCCGACAAGGCCCTGTTGATGGAATACCTGGCCTTGCCCCGGCAAAGGCATTACCAGGCCAAGGCGATCCTCGAGTCGGACGATGCCCGAAGGTATCCCGCCAATCTGGGCCAGTCGTTCGGGCAGGGCAGCCTGCTGCCGGCCGTCGGCGACGACGAGGCGCTGGTGCGCGACCTGCTGCTGGAGTTCCTCCGCAAGGCCGACGACACGAGGGAGTTTTTGCCCCTTGTCAACGACACCTACCTGAAGCACCTCCATGTCGAGGCCAAGGTGACCGCGGGGCTGGGCGATCCCGAGACCTGGGCCTCGCGGATGCCCCCCGAGATGTTCCGGGCGCTGCGCGAGAGGGTGGACATCGACTTCGCCGCCACGAGCAAGACCCGTTTCCGCGTGGACGAACCGGTGCGCCTCGAGGTGATGGTGAAGAACGCGCCGTCGCTGATCGTGAAGGTCTTCGAGATCAACGCCGCGAACCACTACCGCGAGAAGGGCCGGGAGATCGACACCGACATCAACCTCGACGGCCTGGTGGCCAACAGCGAGCGGGTGATCGCCTCGAACGCGTCGCCTTTGCTGAGGGAGGCGCGGACGATCAGCCCCGAGGGCCTGGACAAGCCGGGCGTGTATGTGATCGACCTGATCGGCAACGGGCGCAGCAGCCGGGCGCTCATCCGCAAGGGGGCGCTGAGGCCCGTGGTGAGCCAGGGGCCTTCGGGCCACCGCGTGACGGTGGTGGACGGCGACGGCAAGCCGGTTTCCGGCGCGACCCTGAGGCTGGGCGAGCGGGAGTTCGTCGCCGATGCCGACGGGAGGCTGATGGTGCCGTTCGCGGAATCGGCGGGCCGCAGGCGGATCGTGCTTTCGAAGGGCGACTTCGCCTGCCTCGACACGCTCGACCAGGCCGCGGAGTCGTACGCGCTCACGGCGGGCATCCATGTCGATCGCGAGGCCCTGCTGGCCGGTCGCGAGGCCACCGTCGTGGTGCGGGCGGGCCTGTCGCTCAACGGCGAGCTTGTCTCGCTGGCCAAGCTTTCCCAGGCGCGCCTTTCCATCCTGGCCACCGACACCGACGGGGTTCCCACGCGCGAGGAAATCGGCGACTTCAAGCTGTTCGAGGACCGTGAATCGTTCCACGCCATCCGCGTGCCGAGGCGACTGGCCGGCCTCACGGTCACCCTTTCGGGCAAGGTGAAGGCGGTGTCGACAGGCGCCGAGGCCGAGCTGTCGGCAAGCCAGTCGTTCCAGGTGAACGGAATCCAGAGGACCGACCGGGTTGACGAGGCGCACCTGGGCCGCGACGACCGGGGCTATTGGCTCGAGGTGGCGGGGCGGACCGGCGAGACCCGCGCCGACCGCGCCGTCTCGGTGGTTCTGAAGCACCGCGAGTTCCGCGAACCTGTCCGCGCCTCGCTGAAGTCCGATGCCCGCGGCATCGTCACGCTGGGGCCGCTCGCCGGCATCGACCGCGTCGAGGCCACGGTGGCGGGCGGGGCCTCGCGCGCCTGGACCCTGGCGGGAGACCGCGCCACCCGCAGGCGGGTGATCCACGCCGTGGCCGGGCAGGATGTCGGCGTGCCGCTCATGGGCGGGGCGGCGAACCCGTCGCGCGCGGATGTCGCGTTCCTCGAGGTGCGCGACGATGTGATCGTCGCCGACAGGTTCGACCTGCTCTCCTCGGCGAAGGGCCTGCTGGTGGCGGGCAAGCTTCCGGCGGGCGACTACGACCTGGTGATCAAGGCGTCGGCGGAGCGGATCCGCGTGCGGGTGGTGGCCGGTCCCGTGCTCGACGGCTTCGTCTTGGGCGCCGGCCGCGACATGGCCCTGGCGCCCCTGGCGCCGCTCCAGATCTCCTCCGCGGCGCGCGATGACTCGGGGCTGGTGGTCTCGCTGGCGGGCGCCACGAAGTTCACGCGGGTGCATGTGCTGGCCACCCGCTATGTGCCGGCCTTCGACATCCACGCCAACCTGGCCCGCGTCCGCGACCGCGAACTGGCGGGAATGTATCCGTCGCGGCAGGCCTCGGCCTACATCACCGGCCGGGACATCGGCGACGAATACCGCTATGTGCTCGACCGCCGCGGCCAGAAGAAATACCCCGGCCCGATGGTCGACAGGCCGGCGTTGCTGCTGAACCCTTGGGCCGTGCGCGACACCGCCACCGGCGAGCAGTTGGCCGAGGCGGGCGGCGTGTTCAGCGGCAAGGGCACGGCGCCGGAATCGCGCGGGACCTCCGACCCGCTGGCCAAGCGGCAGGCCGGCCCCGGCAGCGACGCGGACATCGCCGACATCGATTATCTTTCCGACCCCGCGGCCGTGGCGGTGAACCTCGTGCCCGACAAGGACGGCGTGGTCCGCGTTCCCGCGGCCGCCCTGGCCGGCAGGGGGATCGCGCGGGTCGTCGCGGTCGATCCGCTCTCGGTCGTCTCGCGGGAGGTGGCGGCGCCCGGGGCGCCCCTCAAGGCCCTCGACCTGCGCCTCGTCGAGGCCCTCAAGGCCGATTCCCACTTCATCCAGCGACGGCAGGTCACGGCGGTCGGGTCGAACACGCCGTTCGTCATCGGCGACGCCGGCGCCTCCAGGCACGAGGTGTACGACTCGGTGGGCAAGGTCTACGACCTGCTCGCCACGCTGCGCCCCGACGCCCGCTTCGCCACCTTCCGGTTCGTGGCGACCTGGCCGTCGCTGAAGCCCGCGGAGAAACGCGACTTCTACTCCCGCCACGCCTGCCACGAGCTTTCGGTGTTCGTCTACCACAAGGATCCGGAGTTCTTCAAGGCGGTGGTGGCGCCCTACCTCGCCTCCAAGAAGGACAAGACCTTCGTCGACCAGTGGCTCCTGGGCGAGCC
>JAGWVO010000167.1 GCA_018970845.1 Planctomycetota bacterium | reverse complement strand
CCTGGGGTTGGTTCCCTTGGAGCCATGCCAAAGTGTCGTGTTTACAGGGATTTGGCCCACTTCTCCACTTCGTCGGCCGTTAGCTGGGAAAACGGCACGCCTGTTTCGGCGCTGATCCAGCTTTGGACGGTGGGAATGTAGGGAAACTTGCCCTCGGAGATCGCCTTCTTGAGCCTTGCGAGTCGGCGGACCCGCTCGGCGACCTTGGCTGGGCTGTTGTCCCGGCGGGAAGCCACCTGATCGGCGATCCACAGGTCGAGACGGTCGCGACGAACACCCATGACACAGGCTCCAGAATTCGGCAGTTTCAAAAACTCAATGGTATCAGCCGGGATGAAACCGGGGAAGTGCCCGGAATTCAGGGCTTGGAGGGGGGCGCCACGGCGGAAACCTGGAATGACTTGGCGCGGGCCAGGGAATCATTGGCATTCTTGAGCTGATTCTGGGCCTCCTGATTGGCGGCGGTTTCCGCGGGCAGACGCATGTTGATCGCCTTGATGGCGGCCTGAAGCGCCTCAACCCTTTTGGGGAGCGCCGCCGCGGTTTGGGCGCGGGAGGCCACCTGGGCCTGCAGATCAGTGATCATTTTCTGGGCGGGAGCCACCTTGGCGGCGGTGGCGGCGGCAGCTTGGGCATGCTCGCGAGCCTCCTTTTCCACATGGGTGATGTAAGTCGTCGCCAGCTGGGTTGCCACGGGGCCAGCCGGGTTGGCCGGCGTCTTCCTCGAGGCCTCCTGAATCCGCGTCAATGACAGGCGCAATTCCGCAAGAACCATTTGGCGGGCGTCGGCCTGAGCCTGCTGTCCCACCTGCTGGGCCTGAATCGCCTTGAGGTCGGCCTGCAACTTGGCGAGTTGTTCCGTGGCCATACGGCTTTGGGCGGGCATTTCCTGCAAGGTTTTTTGGGCGGTGGCCAATTCCGTGGTCGCGGCGGCCAAGGCGTCGCGCGAAGCCTTCTCGACCTTGGCGGCGGCGTCAGCGGCGGCCTGACGCTCCGCGAGAGCCTTGGACAACTGTCCGATCCGTTCGGCCACGGGCAGGGGATTGGCGGAGAGTTCCCCGGTTTTCTTGGCATCGGCGGATGAGAACACCGCGACGGTGCCGGTCCAATCCCCGGCGATCACCCTGGCGCCGTCATGCGTCAGGGTCGCTCGCAAGGCGAGGTCGGCCATCACGGGGAACGATTTCTGGGCGGTGCCGTTGCCGTCCCAAAGCTTCACGGTCTTGTCGCGGCCGGCGGAAACAATGCGGCCGTCCATGCCGTAGCGCGCGCCCAACGCTCCGCCCGCATGGGCCGCCCACGACCTCACCTGCCGACCGTTTTCCATTTCCCATTGGCGGACGGTTCCATCCTCGGAGGAACTGATCACGAAATTGCTGTCCTGCCGCCAACTGATTTCGGTGATGGCGGCGGTGTGGCCGCGAAGGTTGAAATACTCACGGCCGGTGAACGCCTCCCAGACCACCACGCCGGAACTGCGGTCGCCGGTGGCCAGAAGCACGCCGTCGGGGCTGAACTCCATCGCGGTGATCCAATCGGTGTGCTTCTTGATTTCGTGGAGCAGCTTTCCATCCTTGGTGGAGTGAATGCGCAAAATCTTGCCGGGCCCGCCAATGGCCACCAGGGACTGGTCGGGGCTGATGTCGGCGGCCAGGATCGTGTCGCTTTCGGCGCCGATCGTGGTGACGCGCTCACCGGTGGCGACATTGTAAATCGCCACCTTGCCCAAGGCGCTTCCGCGGCCTCCGGCCACCAGCAACAGGCTGCCGTTGCGGCTGAACTTGACCACGGTGGGCACGCCTTCCGGATAGGGAATGGCCCCGAGGAAATCCTGGGTGTCGCCGTTGTAAAGCAGAACCTGCTTCTGTCCGCCGATGGCCACCAGCGGCGACCATGGATTGGAAGCCAGGGCCAGAACGGCATCGGCTCTCTTGGAACGAACGAACGGATCCTGGGCGAGCGGCTTGGACGGCATGGGAGGCGGCCCGGAGGGACGCCCGCGAACGATGGAGGCCAAGCCGATTTCCGTCTTGGGGCCGGCAGCCAGAACCTTGCTTCCCGAGTTCTCGGGGGCGCCCGAGGCGATCCACGCGCGGATGAGTTCAATCTTGTCCTCGGCGACCTTGGGCGACATCGGCGGCATCACCGGCTCGGCCTTGTGCGCCGTGGTCATGTAGAGCGATGACTTTTCAGGATCTCCCGGCTTGATGACCGCGCCGGAGCTGCCGCCTTCCATGATCTTCTGGTAATTGGTCACGACCAAGCCGCCGCGCTTTTTGTCGGCCGAGTGGCAGTTGCCGCACTTTTCCATGAGGAACGGCAGGACATGCTGCTCGTAATTCAGCTTGGCGGGCGATTGGCCAATGGCCAGGGACACGAGAAAAACGCAGGGGGTCATGGCGTTCATTCCGGCGGTGTCAAGTCGGACGGAAGGGCCGGAGACGGCCCTTTAGTGGTTGAACATGAACTCGCGGGAGTTCAAAACGGCCCAGAAAACATCTTCCAAGGCCTTCTTCTTGTCTGTTTCCGAGGCGACCATCGCCATGAGCTTTTGCTTCTCGGCGTCGGTGGGCCTGCGGGCCAGGCAGCGAATGAAGACCTCGTCGATGATCTCGGGGGCTTCCTTCTTTTCGGTCAACCTCTTGGCAATCAGGTTGCCCGAACGGATCCGCTGGCCGGTGGTGTCGCCATTGAGCAGGTGCAGCGACTGCGACAGGGTGGGCTCAAGCCTGACCTCGCAGGCGCAGACGGTCTCGCGGGTGGCGCGACCGAAGGTGGTGAGGAAGTAGTTGCTCACGGCGCCATCGGCGATTTGCACGGCGCGAGCGCCAAGGGGAAGTCCGGGGAACTTGTTGCGGGTTTCCGTGACCTGGCTGATGCAGTCGAGGAAAGTCTCGGCCTTGATGCGACGGATGGCGGCATGTGAGAAGTTGCGCGTGTCCTGCTCGTTGGAGGCGTTGGTCTGGGTCGCCCTTTGGTAGGTCTTCGAGACGCAGATATCGCGGATCAACTTCTTGAAGTCGTACTTGTAGCCGGTGAAACGCTTGCCCAACTCGGCCAGCAGTTCCGCATTGGAGGGCGGGTTGCTGACCCGCACATCATCAACCTCGTTGATGATCCCAATCCCGAAGAAATGGGCCCAGACAATGTTGGAGACATTCGTGGCGAAGTAAGGATTCTCAGGAGAGGCGATCCACTCGGACATCACGGCCCGGCGATCTTTGCCCTTGGTCTCCGGCGCCACGCCTCCAAGGAACTTGGGAGCCATCACCCTGTTGCCAACCGGATGGCGGGCATCGCCGGAACCGGAGTTGAACACCACGGTTTCGCGGGGATCGTCCGTTCCCTTGCGGCCGATCTGGGTGAAGAACGACATGAAACCGTAGTAGTCGTCCATGGTCCAGCGGTCGAACGGATGGTTGTGGCACTGGGCGCACTGGATCCGCATTCCCATGAACACCTGGGCCACATTCTCCGTGACCTTCAGGATGTCGGTTTCGTTTTGGTAGTAGTTGGTCGCTGGGTTCTTGAATGTGCCGCCTGAGGCACCCAGAAGTTCCTGCACCCATTCGTTCACGGGCACATTGCGGGCGATCTTGTCCTGCAGCCAGTTGTAATAAAGCAGCATGGCCTTGTAACTGACCTGGTTCGAGCTGCGAATCTGCAGAAGCTCGGCCCACTTGAGCACCCACAGTTCGGCGAATTCCTTGCGTCCAAGGAGTTCGTCAACCAGTTCCTCACGCTTGTTGGGGGAGCTGTTGCCCATGAACCGGGCATATTCCTCTGGGTTGGGCAGGATGCCGATCATGTCGAGGTAAACCCGGCGAAGGAACGCCTCGTCGGAGCATACCCCTGACGGGGCGATGCGAAGGTTCCGGAGCTTGTTGTTGACGAGGGTGTCGATGTAGTTCCCCTCGGGTGTGGCGGGGAAGGAAAACTGGTAATCCTTGGGCAGCACGATCATCGGGCTGCCGACGGTGAAGGTGGAGAACCTGGCCATGACGAACGCCTCGCCGCGGTCGCCGGCGGTGACGAGTCCATCGGGGGCGATCTTGGCGCTGGCGTCGTTGCTTGAGAGGAACAGGGCCAGATGCGTCACATCACGGGTGGTGCCATCGCTGTACTTGGCCTTCACCGTCATGCGCTGGGTCGAGCCCTTGCCGTTGAGGACACCCGTCTTGGGATAGAGGTCGACGGCAACGCAGGTCGCCACGGTCGCGGGATCGGCGGGCGCGTCAGCCTCGATCCAGCGGACGATGGTTTGCCAGTATTCGTCGTTTTCGGCGAACCTCTGGCCGCCGGTATGGGCCACCTTGCCGGCTCCCTTTTCGAGAAGGAGGCTCGCGGAAGGAACGGCCATGTTGAGACGGCGACCGTTCAGTTCCCGGGTGAGCCGATGATGGTCGCCGTCCGGATCGAAGCCGAAAAGGGACAGGCGGAATCCATCCTTGCCACGGGCGGCGCCATGGCAGCCACCGGTGTTGCATCCCGTGCGCATGAAAATCGGCATGACATCGAGCTTGAAGCTGATCTGCCGTTCCTCGGCGGCCTGGGAAACGACCATCGGGGCGGCAGCGGACTTGCCTCCGAAATCGGCCATCACCCGCGATGTGCCGTCGGCCACGGGAACAATCGTCTGGCCCTGCAGTTTGGCGAGCGCGGCATTCTCGAGGCGAAGATTGCACTTGGCGGTGACATCCTCGGTGATGCCGTCGCTGTAAGAGGCCTGCACCACCACCACCTGCTTGGAGCGCTTGGTGGCCAACTGGATGTCAGGAGGAAAGATCGACAACCCGGTGACCTGCCTGGCGGGCGCCGGTGCGGCCGGAACAACAGCGGCGGCAACAGGCTTGGCAGGGGCCTGTGACGCGACCAAAAACGCGGCAATGGCCAAAGAAAGGTGAGTCATCATCGTCTCCTGTCGCCAATCACTTGTTCATGTTCTTTTCGCGTTCCGCCTGCTCGAGCCGGAGTTTCTCGAGACGGGTCAGGCGCTTTTCCATCGGTTGGGCTGGTTGGGCGGCCGGTTTGCTCATCGGCATTGGAGTCGGAGCCACTGTCGCCACCTTCACCGGCAAGGGTTTGTCAATGCGCAGCTCGGTGGTTCCCACATTGTGGACAACCGGTTCTCCGTTCACGGTCACCACAGCCTGGCAAAAGATGTTGCGATGCTGCCCCGCGGGAGATGCCGGGTCCACCTGCAACTTGAAGAGAAGTTCCTTGGTCTCCTTGGTGAGTTCCAGTTCAGGGGCCGTGACCTTGGTGGGAAGGCCCATGAGCTTGACCTTGGCGTTTGAGGGAATCGGAGTGTTCATCGTGATCTTGCAGGGAATCTCGGTTTCCTTGCCCTGCTCCACAGCGGCCCGTTCCATCGCGAAGGCGAAGTAAGGAGCCGCGACCTCGATCTCGAACAACTGGGATGAGACCCAGGCGGGGCCTCCGTTCACAGCCGCGCTGGCAAGCACGGCCGTCTTCCATTTCTTGGTCTGCGCGTTGGGCGCGGCATTCATCGTGAGGGTGGTTTCCATTCCCTTTTCTGGAATCGTCGAAGAACTTTGCGTGTTGAGTCCGGGAGGATTGAAAAGGGAATACACCGTCACGGGCGCGGTGAATCCTTCCTTCCGCTCAACAACCACCTTGAGTTGCATGGACCCGTTCTGGACGATGGGAGCCTTCGGCTGAACGACGGAGATCTTGAAGGGAACCTCGTCGGCCACCACGCAGGCAAGCTTGCTCACCTCGGTTTTCCAATAGATCGATTGGCCCGGGTTGCCAACAATCAAATCCGCGACCTGGGAAAATCCGGACTTCACATCAGCGAACTTCGGGTCAACGGGCTTGACCTCGAGGGATGCAAGATTCCCAGCGATGGCGGCCTGCGGGGCGGCCTCAAACACCACGGGCACAACATCCAGGTTGGCTGGAACCGGTTCGGCGACAATGGACATTCCCGCGGGCAATCCGTTGGCTGCAAAAACGGCCTCGCCACCCCAGCCGTTCCTCGTGACGGTTACCAGGCTGGCCATCCGGTTGCCGCGATGAACAACCCATGGCTGCCGTTCCTGGGAGTTCTGGGCAACCCTCGGAATGCTCAGTGTGGTCTTCGGCGACACGGCGGTCATCTCGACCCGATAGTGGTAGTTCGCCCCACCTTTCTTGAGGTGATCGGAAATCGTGAGCACATATTCCTTGTCATCCGGCAAGGTCACCCGGAAATAGCTGTCGGGGCCACCGGAATCATCGTTGGTGGCGAACGGATTTCCGCCGGCCACAGCCAGCGTCATGATCGGATCCAACGGCGAACCGATCCTGCGGGCATAGCAATGGACATCGAAAACCTGCCCTTTTTTGCCCGCGAACTTGAAGCAATCGACATCACCGACCTTGTTGATCACTCCGTTGAAGGCCAAGGCACCCGTTGCCGGTGTGGCGGTATCCGGGGTATCGTTGGGTTCCTTTTCGATGGCATTGGGAAGGTCGATCACCCTGAAAGCCAGTCCCGATGGCGAAATGCCACCGGCATCCTCGGCGTGAAGGCGGTAGGAAACTCCGGCGTCGGCGGGAACCTTGATGCGACGGACGAAGGGTCCGGCGGCATCGCCGATGAAAGTGACATCGACTTCCTCGCCCGGCCTGCCGCCCGCGGGAACCAGCGAGGTCGGCCTGGGGAATGAGCCGACATGGAGGCGGTAGGCGCAACCGCCGTTTCCACCGTAACTGGTTTCGCGCACCTGAACGATGTAGGTGCCATCGGCAGGGGCCACGATGCTGGTCATGGCGTCCTGACCGATGGAAGGATTATCGTCGCTGACGGCCATCTCGAAGCGCTTGGAGTCGAGGATGGCGACATACGGGTCGAAGAAGGTGCCGCCAAGGCGCATTCCCTCGACCTCGACGGCCAACCGTTGGCCTTTCTTGAGATCGACGGCGTAGTAGTCGACATCCTCGCTGGTGACGACGCCGGTCACGGTGACATTGAGCGGAATCTTTTGGGGAGCCGTGAAATCGGAATTGGGCTCCTTTTCCTCGACGGTCGGCAGGGCGCCGACCCAGAGGGTGCGCATCTCGGTGACGCCCGTGGCCGTTCGCAGGCGCAAGGTCTTCTCACCGAGAACGCAATCGGGTGCCACCTTGAGCGTGGCCTTGACCTGGTTTTCTCCCACGGCCTGAAGCTTGGTGACCTGAAGGCCGGGAGAATAAAGGAGCAGTTCCTTGACATCGCCCAAGCGGGCGCCTGACAAGGTCACCTCGGTCTCGGTCCCGCGCTGGATCCCCCGGGGGGAAATCCCGCCAAGGGAAGGCGAGATGGCCAAGGCTGAAATGGGAGCGAGTGTCGCGGAAACAACCAAGGCCAGCGCGACGACCAATCGATGGGAAAGCCGCCCGGCGGGCGTGATGGCCATGGTGCGTTCTCCGTTGGTGCCGGTCATGATTGGGCGGATCCCGGCCGAACAGCCGGGATCCACCGAAGGGATGAATCAGGCGAGCAGGTCTTGGACAACCTTGCCGTCGCGGACGATGTCGATCGGGCGATTGCCCGGAGCCATCAGGCGCTTCTCGCCGTCAATGCCCAGTTGGTTGTAAACGGTCATCGCCATGTCCTCGACCGAGAGGGCGTCTTCCTCGGGCTCGGTGGCGGTGGGGTCGGACTTGCCGTAGACGAAGCCCTTCTTGATGCCGCCGCCGGCGAGAACGATGCTGAACACCTTGGGCCAGTGGTCGCG
>JAGWVO010000166.1 GCA_018970845.1 Planctomycetota bacterium | reverse complement strand
GGGTTGGGTCCTTCACAAGAAAGGAAAGAATGAGGAGGCTCTCAAGCCGCTTCTTGCCGCCTCGCGGATGGAAGGCGGATTGAACTTGGAGATTTACGACCACCTTGGCGATGTTCTTGCCGCCCTTGGCAAGAAGGAGGAGGCACGCAAGGCTTACCTCGACGGGATAGATATGGCCTCGGCAAGCCGGCGGGATCAGGCCAAGAAGGCCGAGGTTGAGAAGAAAGTCAAGGCTTTGAAATAGTCCGCTACTTGATTTGCCACCCATGAAGAAGGAGCGAGGCCGGGACATGCGTTCCGGCCTTGCTTCTTCTCATAAACTCATTCGCTTAGCCGGCGTTGGAACCGGCGGCTGTGAAGTCCTCCGCCTTTCGGGCCACCGCCAGTGGAACGATTTTCCTGATTCGGCGGCTGCGGCGAATTTCATTCCAGTTCTTGAGGATCGATTCAGCCACGCGGCTACCCGTGCGGGAATGGAAGCTGATGATCTGGGGATGGATCCATTCGAAATCGACATAGGTGCATTCCACCGCGGCGACGCTCCTGCTATGCAGTTTGGCTGGAACCTCGCTTTCCGGATCAAAGACAAACAGTTCGCCTCCCGTCATTCCCGAGCCGATTTCGTTTTCGATCGGGCCAAGGATGATCACCCGGCCACGGGTCTGGTATTCACAGGCGTATTTTCCGGCCGCTTCGGCAACAATTGTCGCGCCGGAGTTCCGAATGCCGAGGCGGTGTCCCGCCCGGCCGGCAATCAGGATCGTTCCACCCGTTGCGCCATAACCCACGTTGTTTCCTGCCAGGCTTTGGATCTCGGCTTTTCCTGAGGAATTCTGCTGAGGCAGGCACACCGCCACCGTCCCGCCACTCATTCCTTTGGCGATGCCGTCCTGCGCGAAGCCCCTCAACTCGAGGTCGAGGCCCTGCACACACCATGCGCCAAAGCTTTGGCCAGCCTCGCCATCGAAGCGAACCTTGATCCGCTTGCCCTTGGGCAATCCTTCGCGACCGTACAGCTTGACAATCAGTCCGGCCGCTGTTGCCCCTACTGACCGGTCGCTGTTTCGAATCCTGAACATGAGGTCGCTGTTTTGCCCGGTTTCGATGGCGTCCCTGGCCGCCTCAACGATGCGCTCGTTCAGCGACTGGGAAGAGGCGGCCGGCTTGGCGCAAACCCCGCGGTACAGTTCGGGGAAACTCTCATGCAAAACCGGAACGGCCATGTCTGGATGCATGAAGCGGGCAAGGTCGAGTAGTTCCGACCGGCTGCCAGGCATCGGAATCCTCTCAAGGAGATCAACTCGGCCGGCAATTTCATTGATGTGACGATAGCCCATCCTCGCCAATTCCTGACGAACCTCCTCGCCCAGGTTCAGGAGGTAGGTCTTGGTGTGGTCCGCGTGCCCCTTGTACTCGCCTTGGGTGCCGGTGATGCCGGTGGGGCAGTTGGGGATGTGGCAAGACTTGCAGACGATGCAGCCGACCGAAACCATCAGCGCCTGTCCGAAGCTGAATTCCTCGGCTCCCAGGCAGGCGTACTTGATGACATCCAGTCCGTTCTTGATCCCGCCGCCAACCCTGAGTCGGACCGATCGCCTCAGGCCGTTGGCGACAAGGGCCTGATGCGCCTCGGAGAGCCCCATTTCGCTGGGAAGGCCGGCGTGCTCCTTGGAGGAAACCATGGCCGCGCCCGTGCCACCGCCGATGCCGTCGATCTCGATGATGTCGGCTCCCGCCTTGGCGACCCCGACCGCGATGGTGCCGACATTGTCGACGGCGACAAGCTTCACGCTGACGGGCTTGCCCGGATTGACCGCCTTGAGGTCATGAATGAGTTGGGCCAGGTCCTCGATGGAGTAGATGTCGTGGTGAGGGGGCGGGGAAATCAGGTCGTTCCCGGGCTTTCCGTAGCGAATTTCTGCAATCTCGGATGTGACTTTCTTGCCCATCAACTGCCCGCCTTCGCCTGGCTTGGCGCCTTGGGCCATCTTGATTTGCATTTCCTCGCCGTTTACCAGGTACTCGGCGTCAACGCCGAATCTTCCGGAGGCGATCTGGCGGATCTTGCTGCGGAGGCGGCTCTTGAGGAGGTCGCCATGCAGCGCGAATTCCTTGGGATCCGCCTTTCGCTCCTCGATGGTCTTGGCCCAGAACTCCGACCAAGCCTTTTCCGGCACATCATTGCGGAACCGCGCCTCGCCTCCTTCGCCGGAGTTGCTCATTCCGCCAAGCTCATTGAGAGCGGCGGCAATGTCCTGATGCGAGCTGCGCGTGAGCGCGCCATGGCTCATGGCGGCACCACGGAAGTGGTTTTGAACGAGGTTGAGGGCCGTTTGAACTTCCTCGACAGGCAGCGATTTCGCGGCATGCCTGATTGAGAAGAGATCCCGCAACACTGTTGGAGTTCGGGTGGTGATCATCTGGCTGAAGTCGCGGTACTCCGAGCTGAGCACCGGTTTTTCACCTGACATATAGGCGGATTCCCCGCCCGAGTCGTCTGATCTTCGGTTGGATTGCCGGTCATTGTTGTCGGAAGAGTCGTCGTCCGATCCGGCGGCGGACCCGGCGACGGAAGCCTTCCTGAGGGCCATGCGAACCTTGGCGTTGAAGGCATGGTAGTCACGATTGCGCCCGAGAACCTGCATGTTCTCGGTGCGCTGCAACCGGTAGGCGCTGTCTTCCACGACATGCTGAAGGTTGATTCCTCCAATGCGCGACGGAAGTTGACCAAGGTATGCCATGAGTTCCGGACCGAATCCAACGGCTTCAAAGAGCAGGGCGCCCCTGTAGCCTTCCGCCGTCGTGATTCCCATCTTGCTGATCACCTTCTTGAAGGTGTCTTCCAATGCCGCGAACAGGTTTTCCAGGCATTCCCGGCCAGATAGCGTCCATTCCTGCTTGGTGTCGGGATCCTTGAAGGTCAATCCATTCCGGATGAGCCTGAGCATCAGGTAGGGATGCGTGGCATCCGCGCCGAAGCTGACAAGGCAGGCGATGTCGTGGCCTTCCTGGATGTCGCCAGCCTGAACGACAAGGCTGCATCGCTCGCGGAGTCCCTTGTCGCAGAGGTGGGTGTGGACTGCCGAAAGGGCGAGCAACGACGGAATCGGCACGGTTCCGTTGGAAAAAGCGTCCTTGTCCGAAAGGCACAGGACATTGAATCCATCCGACACGGCCAATTCGGCCTCAAGCCGCAGGCGGTTGAGGTTTTCACGAAGCGCGTCCGCTCCACCATCGAGCGAATAAACAATGGAAAGGGTCCTGAATCCGAGCACCTCGTGCCTGAGGATTTCCTCCACGGCCGCGTCCGAAAGGATGGGCGATGAGAGTTCCATTTGACGGCAGGGAACCTCTCCGTCGGTGCCCTTGAAATGGACGGGGGATCGGCCGAGATAGGTGGTGAGGGACATGGCGCCACCCTCACGGTAGGGATCGATCGGTGGGTTCGTTACCTCGGCGAATGTTTGCTGGAGGTACTTGAACAATGTCTGGTGTTGCTGGCTGAATACCGTGAGAACGCGGTCGAAACCCATGGAACTCAGGGGTTCCTTCTTGAGCTTGGCCATGTCCTTGACAAAAACAGCCCTTTCAAATTCCCAGCCATGGGCCTGGAGCAAATGGTCAAGGGTCCATGATTTTGCCGCGAGGAGAGAGCTGACCTGATCCTCAATCTGCGAACCGTAATCGAACGACTCGGGAACGATGATCTGGTTCTGGTTCAATTCGTGAAGGTTGACGCCTGTTTCTTGGCGATTCTCCTCCACAATCGCGTTCATGACCTGATAGCTGTCCATCCGGGAACCGGTCAGCGTGTCGAGCGCGATCATCTGTCCCGGTTGGAGTTGGCCGCTGGCCACGATCGTGTCGGGATCCAAACCAAAGACACCCGATTCGCTGCCGATATAGAGCCAGCCTCGCTCGTCACTGCACCATCGAACCGGGCGAAGGCCCATTCGGTCGACCAGGCCGGCGAGCACATCGCCGTCGGTGGCAATGATCCCGGCGGGTCCATCCCACGCGCACAGGCTTCCAAACGCCCTGCGGCAGTAAACAAGGAGGTCGACGGCGTCCTGACCCCAAAGGTCCGGTTCGCCCTCGAAGGCCGGAGGAATCGTCAGGCGCAGCGCCCGCAGAAGCGACCAGTCCTTCTCAAGGACTAGGTGTTCAACCCATTCGTCCAGGGCCGCGGAATCGCTCATTCCCGGGGTCAGGATGTCGTTTCCCGGCGGGCGAGGGACCATTCCACGGGAGTAGGCTGCCACGGCGTTCTTGTTGGTCTTGATGGTGTTGATTTCACCGTTGTGGCAGAGCATCCGGAACGGCTGGGCGAGCGCCCAATTCGGATAGGTGTTGGTGCTGTAGCGCCTGTGGAATATCGCGATGCCCGATTTGAATTCCGGATTGAGCAGGTCGTCGTAATAGTCGGCAAAATGCGGGCTGGTGAGCAAGCCCTTGTAGCTTACAAGTTTGGTGGAGAGCGAGGTCACAGCCACGGTCAAGCCCGCCTCGACATAAGCCTGCCGCAATTGCAACCGGCAACGAAGGAGGTCGCGCTCGATCTTTTGGGCTTTCCCATTGAACGAAAAGATCATTTGGAGAATCGCCGGCCTCGATTCGGCGACTGATTGTGGGATCGCCTGGTCGCGGACGGGGACTTCCCGGGTGCCGAGAAACTTCAGACCCGGCAAACGGATGGTTTTCTCCGCCAGAGAGAGGGCCTTTTTCCTGGCCGATTCATCCTTTTCGAAAATGAAGAGGGAACCAACGGCAAGGGGCGTGTTGTCGTAGAGGTCACCGCATTTGTCCGGGAACAGCCTTCTGGCCTGCTCATGAAAGAATTGGCGGGGCATTTGGCAAGTGAGGCCGGTACCATCCCCGCTTTCACCACAAATCCCGCCGCGGTGTTCCATGGCCCTGAGCGCGCCTAGGGCTTTTGCCACGACCTCATGATGCTGGGATCCATCGGATGTGGCGATGCCACCAATGCCGCAGGCATCTTTGCCAACGATATCCGTGTAAAGCAGAGATCTCGACGAAACTATCTGGCGTCCATCGAACATTGTCTTTTCCTTCCCCCTTCAAGTGGGGGATCAATGGCGCGGGAGGAACGCGTGTCCATTAGATCTGGCCAAGAAAACCAATTGAATATAACGATTAAAACCCGGTCCCTTCAAGAAGAGATGACCGGCGTGAAACCGGTTTCGATTTTTTTCATGACAATTGAAGCGGGTCGATGAATGTCCTCGGGCGGAATTCAGGGAGCTCCCGGTATTTTCCTCGGGTTTGGGTCGGTTCCTGACGGACCCTCCAAGGCGAGATAGGCAAACAGGTCGGCAAGCTCCTGGGAACTCAACTGTTTTTCCAATCCCTCCGGCATAAGGGAATTGGAACTGACAGAAATCTGCTCGACCTCATCCTTGGAAATGCTTTCCACCATTCCGCCTTGAACCTTGAGGACAATTTTTGAAGGTGAGTCAGCGGCCACCAAACCTGTGACGACGCGTCCTTTCTTGGTTGCCACCGTCGTGGCCTGATAGGCGGATCCAATCACGAGACTCGGATCAAAAACATTTGACAACAATTGTTCAAAACTGGCCCTCCCGTTGCTCGTGATGTCCGGACCGACTTCCTGGCCAACGCCATGCAATTTGTGGCAGACCCCGCAATTCTTTGCAAACACCACTTGCCCTTTCATGGGGTCGCCCTTGGTGGCCTTCAACATGGATGACATTTCCTTGACAACCTGTTCACGAGCAGGATTTCGTCCATCCCGCACCGTGCCCCAGACCGCCTTGACTCTTGGCAGCACCTTGGGCGGGGCGACTGCCTGAAGCTTTCGAAGTTGATTGATTCCGACGGCGGAGGGCTTGATGCTGCCCGATTCGACCGCCTTCACAAGGGTTTCGGACCACTCTCCCCTCTGGGTCAGGAGGTCGATACATCGCTCTTGAAGCAACGGAGTCATGGCTTTCCATCCCGAGACCAGTTTTTCCCCCAATGATCCCTGATCGATTTTTCCCAGTTCGGAAATGATCGATGCGCGGATCGATTCCGTCTGCCTCGGGTCGACGGCCGTTGAGACGGCCAGGTCGATTGTTTTGGCGTCATTCGCCTTGATCAACACTTGCAGGGCTTCCATCCGGCGCGCGATCGATTCCCCCGGGTTGGCAAACCGTATGGCAAGCCGTTCAAGCGATGGCCCATCACCCAAGGTCGCCGCGAGAAGCCCCGCCTCCTCGCCAAGGGCACCCTTATCAATTGAGCTGATTTTTACGGCGACGGGCAGCAAGGCTTTCTTCCATGTCGCATTCGAATCACGGGCAGCGGCCCTGAGCCAAGCCACCCGGATATCGGAACCATCCCAAGAATCGTCCAATAACCGTGCCGCGATGGATTCGGCAATTGTCGGAGTCACGCCTTTGCCGGGGATAGCCACGCCAGACAACCGCTTGAGAAATTCGGATCGCCCTTGTCCCTTGGAACCGGATGGTGAAAGGAATTGGCTGGTCGCAAGCAGGTTGTTCCATGATTGCGGGTTGTCGAGCCTTTTGTGGAGGTTTTGCCAAATGACGGCCGGAATGACCTTGTCATCGGAGGAATTGGACAAGAGCAGCATCCAGTGGGGAAACGGATCGATTCCCGGCATTTTCCCCAGCGTCGTGGCGCACTGGAGCCTGACATCAGGGTGTTCGGACCGACACGCCCGGATGACCGCATTCGAAATGTCCAAATCGTTGGTTCTCTGGTTTCCGGCGGCGCGAACAGCCCACGCCTTGATGGAAGGTTCCCTGGAATCCAGCCACCTCACATGGTCTGTCTTGGGCAAGGGACCTGAGGAAATCAGCGACCAAAGAGCCAGAAGTCGGGTGCGCAGGGGTAGGCCGCTGTCGTCGACCATCATGACCAGGGAACTGGCCGTGGCCTTGTGCCCCGTCGGATCGGCCGCCAACCTTTCCCCGAGAATCCTGGAAGCTGTTTCCCGGAACAATCCGTTACCATCGGAAAGCCTTTTTTTCAGGGCATCGTCGATTTCCGAGCCAAGGTCTAGGTTGGCCGGCGCCCTAGGTGAGGATTGGTGCCTGATCCTGTAGAGGCGGCCGTTCAGGCGGTCGATCCCCGCGGGATCCCTACGGGCATCCTGATAGCAGTGATACCTGTCGTACCAGTCAAGGATGTAAAGGCAGCCATCAGGTCCGGTTTTCTGGCTCACAGGCATGAACCAGACATCATTGGCGCTCAGGAAATCTTCCTGCGGCTTGCCGAAATAAGTGCTGCCATCCCGTTCGACGCGGTCGGAATTAATGCAACCGCCATGGATGTTGCCCATGTACAGTTTTTGACGATATTCTGCGGGATAGGCGTCGCTGTCGAACCAGTGTATCCCGCAGTAGGCGGCTTTCTGGTGCTTGTGACGGACGATGGATTCCAATTTCCAAGTGTGGGGCGGATACGGCCCACCCTGACGATGGTAGTAGGCGTTTTCAGCCAGATGCCAAAGGTGGTCAATGACGCAGGCCGAAACGAAGGCGCTTCCAAGGGTATCAAAGGCAACTCCCCAAGGATTGCTTGTGCCCTCGGCGAACAATTCAAACTCCCTCGACCTTGGATGAAGGCGCCACAGCGCGCATGTGAATCGGTGTTCTTTTCCCTGATGTCTGATGGTGCTCGGATTGAACACCCCGTTGAGGCCATAAAGCCAACCATCAGGCCCAAAGGAAAGGCCGCTAGGCAATTCATGTGTGTCGTCCCGTCCAAAACCCGTGATGACAACCTCGGGCTTTCCATCGGCCTTCAGATCGGGCCCTATCTTGTAGAAAAGTAGGTCCGGGGCGTTGGCGACCCAAACCCCC
>JAGWVO010000165.1 GCA_018970845.1 Planctomycetota bacterium | reverse complement strand
GTCGGTTGGGCAGGGCCCTTCCCCCGATGCCGCCCGGGGCGCATTGGCTGCTCCCCCGCGGCATCGACCGGGTGGACAGGGTCGCCGTGGACCGCGTGCGCTCCACCCCCGTGGGATACCTCGAACTGGACGACTCGGCCCAGGTGCCGCCCGGCCAGATGGTGACGGGCGACCTGAACCTGGTGCATGCTCGGGTCGTGGCCCAGTGGAGGGTCGATCCGGCGCGCGTGGTGGATTTCGCTCTTGCCGGACCCTCGGTTGATGTTTTCCTGGCCCAGGCGATCGAGGGGGCCCTGGTCGACTGGGCCGGGGCCCGCCAGGTGGACCGCATCCTTCTCGAGGGAAAGCTTCGCCTGGCCGACGAGGTGCTTTCCGACGCCGTCGCCCGGGTGCGCGACCTCGACCTCGGCGTGGAGTTGCTCGACCTGAGGCCCGAATTGCTGGCCCCGCCCGAGGAGGTCAAGCCGGCGTTCGCGTCGGTCGCCAGGGCGGAGACGGCGAGGCAGACCCTGGTCACGCGGACCGAACAGGAATGCGAGAGCCGGAGGCGGGCCGCGCTGGCCGACGCGTACCGGATGGAGCAGGACGCCCGGGTCGCCGCGGAAACGGGAAAGCGACTGGCCGCCGAGGATGCCAGAAGGTTCCTGGCCCGGCTTGAAGGCTACAACCGGGCCGGCCGGTCGGCGGCGTACCTGCGCCAGATCTGGGAGGATGAGCGCGGCCGGGTCTTCGCGAGGATCAGGCAATCGGGCCGACTCGGGCTTCTCGATCACCACCTCGGCCCGGACGGCCTCGACCTGCACGCGGCCCCGGCGGCGGCCCCGCCCCGATAGAGTGCTTCACGGAGGAAAGATGCACCAGGTCCTGTTCCGCATCCCGGTGCCCGGATGGCCCGACGGCATTCCCGTGCAGGGCTTCGGGCTCATGCTGCTGGCGGGATTCCTGTGCGCCAACTGGCTCGCCGTCCGCCTCGCGCGGCGCGAGGGCGTGCCCGAGGGCATGGTGCAGGACATCGGCCTCTGGCTTTTCCTCGGCGGACTCGCCGGGGCCCGGGCCCTCTACATGTGGGAAAACACGCGCGATCCCGCCGACTTCGTCACCCGGTATTTCAGGTTCAACGAGGGCGGGATCATCCTTTACGGGGGCTATGCCGGCGGAGGGCTGGCGCTGGTTCTCGGCTGGTACCTCAAATACCGTTCCCAGCCCGTCACGCCATGGAGGCTGGCGGATGTCTACGCCGCCCCGCTCGCCGTCGGCGTGGCCCTGGGACGGATCGGCTGCCTTCTCAACGGCTGCTGCTACGGCCAGCCCGTCCCGCCGGATTATGGCACTATTCCGATCCATTATCCGCTGCCGTCGGCCGCGCGCTTCGACCTGTCCGCCCGGGGCCTGCAGTCCCCCGCCGGCTTCACGCTCGACCCCGGGTCGCTCCCGGAAGCCGTGGTGGGCGCCGTGGAGAAAGGCTCGGGGGCCGAGGACCTGCGGCCGGGCGACCGAATCGTCTCCGCGGCCGGCATTCCCGTGAAAACCGCCGAGGATATTTCGCGAATCCTGCTTGAGGACCTCGCCGGCCCCTCCTACCGGGGCGTCAACACGCTTTCCATCACCGTCATGCGGAACGGGGAACGACTCGATTTCACATACGCCCCCCGCACCATCGGGCTTCATCCGGCGCAACTGTACGAGACGGTCAGCATGGGCCTGCTGGCATTGCTCATCCTCGCCTACCTTCCCGTGCGTACTCGGGAGGGGCAGGCCGCCGCCCTGTTCGTTGGCTGCTACGGCGCGCACCGCTTCCTCAACGAACTGCTGCGAAGCGATCCCCGCCCCGTCGGGCTGGAAAGCAACACAAGCCTGATGATGGTCACCGCCGGCGTCCTGATGTGGCTGGGGCTCAAGTTCCTGACGCTGCCGATCCGAAGGGAATGCCCTGCCCAGCCCCAGCCATGATCCAACCGCCGGCCGGCGGCTATGGCCGATTGCCGCGACGCCAGGTCAAAACGCTACTTCCTGGAAACCTCCAGAACCACGACCACCTTGGTTCCGAGCTTGGGAATCCGTTCGGTCCAGGCCTGGAAATCGAGGTTCGCGTTGTCCTTGGAACTCGCCACGGGAATGTCGAGCATCGCCGTGTCGAAATTGGAAAGGCAGATCACATCGCCGTCGTTGGCGAGATACACCTTGCGCCCCGGCATGTTCGTGTCGTCAAGGATCTTGCTGCCGGCGAAAACCCAGTCGGAGTCGAGTTCCTTGCCCGTCTTGCGGTTCCTGACCCACGATTTGCCCGGGATTTCCGAAACCTTGCCGTCCTCTCCCGTGAGTCGGACGGAAACCTTGACCTTGCTGCCGCTGGCGGGCTTGTAGACCGGGGCGAACTGCACCGGCGCGCCTGATTCGGCGCCGGCGAGCAGCAGGGCCTTGTGGGCGTCGCGAGCGTCGATGTCGGCCTTCAGGATGCTCTCATGCTCCTTGGTCCGCGACCGGCAGAGGAACTCCTCGAGTTCCCCCTCGCGCTTGACCACCTCGGCCTCGATCAACACCCGGCGGTTGGGCCCGGCCACCTCGAGCCAGACTCCCGGCTTGTCGCCAACCTGAACCTTCCGGACCTGCGCCGCCGGTTCCTGCGACCATGCCAACAGCGCCACAATCAACGACAATGACAGGATCATGTTGGTTTTCATGCCGATAGTGTATCCTGCTGGTCATGTCGGACAAAGGGAGCGAGAGCATGGGAAACAAGACGGCCGCCTGGGTGGGCACGGGACTGCATCTGCTGATTGGCGCCCTGATGGTGTGCAGCGGGATCATGAAACTGGTGCTGCCCGCCGACATGATTCCCGAGGATGTCAGCAACGGCGTCAGGGATCACATCAGGATCATCGGGGCGGGGGAGATCGCCGCGGCGGTCATGCTTCTTCCGGCGGAATTCCTGCCCATCGGCATGCTGCTGTGCAGCAGTTTCTGGGGCGGCGCCATCATGGCCCACATGACCAAGTCGGAAGGTTACGCGCCGCAGGCGGTGCTGTTGGTGCTGACATGGGCCGGCGGCGCCCTGAGGCGACCCGACCTGCTGCCTTTCGGCTCGGAAAAGCCCCTGCCCACCGAACCCGAAAGCCGGCGCCCGGCGGCCTGACCGCCCGGGAGGCCGGTTGCCCGGCCTTGGACTAGCAGGTAATCTGGATTTCCGGCCGGGATCTTCCCGGCCCGCCCATTTTCTGAAGGACTTCATGGCCGGCATCCCGCGGGTGATCGACTGCTCCACGGCCGATGGCGCCGGGGAACTGCTGCGCCTCCGCTCGCTGCTGGGCGCCGAGGGACAGGTTGTCTCCGAGCGCAGCAGGCAGCTCACCCGGCAGGTCTTCGGGGAGGAACTCACCCCCCAGCAGGTGGTGGAACGGGTCTGCCAGGCCGTCAAGTCCCAGGGCATGGAAGCGCTGCTGCGCTTCACGAGCCATTTCGACAGGCGATCCCTCACGCCCGATGCCGTCCGGGTGCCGGCCACGGAACTCGCCGAGGCGCGTTACGCCAGCCTCAGGGAGGCTCCCGGGTTCCTCGAGACATGCCGCCGGGTGAAGCGCAATATCCTCGCGTTCCAATCGGGCATCCTTCACCGCGACGCGACGATGCGGCAGCCCGGAACCATGGAATTGGGCCTCCGCTACCGTCCCGTGAGGCGGGCGGCCCTTCTGGTGCCCGGCGGCGCCGCCGCCTATCCCTCCACCCTTCTCATGACGGCCTGCCCCGCCATGGCCGCGGGTGTCGGGGAAATCGTCGTGGTCATGCCCCCCACCCCGTTCGCCGGGTACAACCGCGACATGCTCGCCTTGTGCCACGACTTGGGAATCGGCGAGGTCTACCGGGTGGGCGGGGCGCAGGCCGTCGCCGCGATGGCCTACGGCGTCGAGGGAATCGAACCGGTCGACATGATCGTCGGGCCGGGAAACCTTTTCGTGGCGCTGGCCAAGAAGCATGTCTTTGGAACGGTGGGCATCGACTGCATCGCCGGCCCCAGCGAGGTGGTCGTCCTTGCCGATGCCGACGCGCCCCCGGAGTTCGTGGCGGCGGAACTGCTGGCCCAGGCCGAGCATTCCCCCGGTTCCGCCGTCCTGGTCACCTGGTCGGCGGCGCTGGTGAATGCCGTAAGTGACGAACTCGAAAGTCAACTGTCGCGGCTATCGCGGGAATCGCTCACGAGGGATGCCCTTTCCAGCTATGGCGCCCTTGTGCTGGCGCGCGATGAGCGGGAGGCCGTGGGCATCGTCAACCTGCTGGGGCCCGAACATCTCCAGATTGCCGCCACCGACGCGACCGGCCTTGCCGACCGCATCACCAATGCCGGGGCCATCTTCATCGGGCACCACACCCCCGTGGCGCTTGGCGACTATGCCGCCGGCCCGTCCCATGTGCTACCCACGGGCGGCAGCGCCCGGTGGGCCAGCGGCCTGACGGCCAACGACTTCCTCAAGCGCACCAGCATGATCCGTTTCGAACCGAACGGCTTGCGCGGCATCGCGCGCGATGTCGTCGCCCTGGCGGAGGTCGAGGGTCTCACCGCCCACGCCCAAAGCGTGCGCGTCCGGCTGGAAGCGCTGGATCGGCGGCAGGCGACGCCGTCATGACCAGCATTTGCTCCTACCTTCGTCCGGATATCGCCTCCATGGCCGGTTACGCGCCGGGTGAGCAACCCCGTGTCGCGGATATCCTCAAGCTCAACACGAACGAGAACCCGTACCCTCCGCCCGCCTCGGCCATGGCGGCCATCGCCGCGTTCGCCCAAGGGGGCGCCGAGCGCCTTCGCAAGTATCCCGACCCGGTTGGCACGGATTTTCGCGCCGCCGCGGCGCGCGTTTTGGGCGTTCTCCCCGGGAACATCCTCATCGGCAACGGATCCGATGACATCCTCACCATCCTCACCCGGGCCTTTGTCCCCCAGGGCGGCGTGATGGCGTCGCCGACTCCCAGCTACCTGCTCTACGAAACCTTGGCCAGGCTGCAGGGAGCGCGGTTTGAAACCGTTCCGTTCACGAGCGATTGGGACCTTCCCGCCCCCTGGCCGCTCAAGGGCGCCAACCTCACCTTCCTGCCCAATCCGAACTCGCCCTCGGGAACCGTCGTGTCCAACGATGTGCTGCGAAGGCTGGCCGGGGAATTGGGCGGACCGCTCGTGGTGGATGAGGCCTACGCCGATTTCGCGGACACCAACGCGCTCGAACTGGTTCGGGAAGGGCTTCCCGTCGTGGTGACGCGGACGCTCAGCAAGGGCTACGGCCTGGCGGGCCTTCGCTTCGGGTTCGCCGTCGCCGATGCCGCCCTCGTCGAGCACCTCGTGAAGGTGAAGGATTCCTACAACTGCGACGCCCTTTCGCTGGCCGCGGCGACAGCCGCCATCACCGACCAAGCCTGGCTGGCGGACAATCGGGCCAAGGTCGTGGCCACCCGACTCCGCCTCGCCGAGGCATTGGCCCGCCTCGGCTTCCTGGTCACGCCCAGCAGCGCCAATTTTGTCTGGTGCCGACATCCCTCCAAGCCGGCCGAGGAGTTGTATGCCCGGCTCAAGGAGAGGGCGATTCTTGTCCGATTGATGCGTTATCCCCAACGGGAACCCGGGTTGCGCGTCACCGTGGGCACCGAGGAAGGCACCGACCGCCTCCTTGCGGAACTTTCGCGCCTCCTGACCTGACGGAGCCACCGCCATGCCGCGCACCGCCTCACTTGAACGACGAACTGGTGAAACCCAGGTCTCGGTCGATATCTCCCTCGACGGCCAGGGCGCCGCCAGGGTGGAAACCGGCGTCGGCTTCCTCGATCACATGCTCCACCTGATGGCCCGGCACGGCTGCTTCGACATCAAGGTCAGCGCGCAGGGAGACCTGCACATCGACAGCCACCACACGGTTGAGGATGTCGGAATCGTGATGGGTCAGGCGATCCGCCTGGCCTTGGGCGACAAGGCGGGCATCAGGCGCTACGGCCATGCGATCGTCCCGATGGACGAAACGCTGGCCACGGTCGCCGTTGACCTTTCCGGAAGGCCGTTCCTCGCGTGGCAAGCCTCCATTCCGCATGTCATGCTCGGCACCTTCCCCGCGGAACTCGGCGAGGAGTTTTTCCGCGCGTTGGCCAACAGCGCGCAAATGAACCTTCACGCCATCGTGCACCATGGTTCCAACACCCACCACCAGCTTGAGGCGGTGTTCAAGGCCGCCGGTCGCGCCCTGCGCATGGCCTGCGAGATCGATCCCCGCGCCCCGGGCATTCCCAGCACGAAGGGGGTTCTTTGACGCCTCGCGGAGCCCACGCGCGTCGCCGGGCGCCTCACGCCCGTAGCCAGCGCCCCAAACCAGCCAAAAACAGCCCGCCCATGGCCGCTCCGCCAATGGAATCGTTCGCTTGTATGGCTGAGGCGCCGGCCCGGGCCGCCAATTCTGTAAACAGGCCCGACGGGACGCCCCGATGTTTCTGGAGGAGCCCGTGGTTGCGTCTGTCCCCTTGATTTCCACCGGCAATCCGTCACAATGTGGTTTCACCACGAGCCGAAGTGGCGGAATGGCAGACGCGCCAGCTTGAGGGGCTGGTATCCGTAAGGATGTGCAGGTTCAAGTCCTGTCTTCGGCATTCCCCGATCCCATCACAGCCAACCGCGGGACCGGTAGAACCAGTAGGTTATCGACCCCGCTCCGATCATCAGGAACAAGGCCATCGGGTAACCGAGGCTCCAGTGCAGCTCCGGCATTTGTTGGAAATTCATGCCGTAGATTCCCGAAATCAGGCTCATCGGAAGGATGATCGTTGATACGGCCGTCAGCACCTTCATCACCTCGTTGAGACGGTGCGAGGCGTGCGCCAAATGGTTCTGGAGCAGGTCGGAAACCATCTCACGGCTTGTCTCGAGCATCTCGGCGAAACGGAACAGGTGGTCGGAGACATCCCGGTAATAGGCCACCTCCCGGGATTCGATGAAACGAAACTCCCCGCGGACCAGCCTGTACAGCACTTCCCGTTCGTGGAGCACCGTCTTGCGGAGGCTCACGATCGTCCGCTTCCAGCCCAGCAACTGGTCGAGCACGATGCAGGCGCGCGAATGGAAGAGGGTCAGTTCGATGTCATCCAGTTTGTTCTCGATGGTTTCAAGCAGGGGCACATAAGCATCCACCGTCGCGTCGAGAACCAGATGAAACAGGTAGTCGGATCCCCTCTGCGCCAACTCCCCGTGCCGGTGCAGTTGGCCCATCACTTCCTCGATTCCATCGAGGTCGCGGTAATGGACCGTCAGAAGCACCTGGCGCGTCAGCACGGCCGATAGTTGCCCCGCCTCGAGGGCGCCCGGGCCTTCGATCTTCCCGGAAAGCACGGGATTGGTGATCACGAACAGGTAATCCGGAAATTCCTCGACTTTCGGCAAGTGCGGCGCCTGTCCGGGCATGCGCGCGGGCCGGCAAATGTCCTCATGGGTGAGCGTGTGCACGGGAAGCCAGCGGTTGAACAGGAAATCATCCTCCTCGGCCGACGGATTCATGGCATCCACCCAGACCACATGGTCCGGTGAATTCGCCGGCAAGGCGGCAAGGAGATCCAGGCCTCCCCACTGGCCGACACCAGCCTTGCGGTCGAACAGGTAAACACGGATCATTCCAGGCCTCTCCAGCAAGCCCATGCCAACGAGACCAAGATACCCGTACCATGCTGGCGCGAGCCAACGGAAAGGCTAATATCAGCGTTGCGGGCGGCGGACTCCCCAATCCCGTGAAGCCTCGGGGCCAAGCCTCCCACATCCAACCGGGAAACACTCCATGCCTGCCTTCATCAGCCGACGCTCGTTTTTCAGCCATGCCGGCGCCACCGCCGCTGTTCTTCCGGCCCTCGGGTACTCACGGGTCGTTGGCGCCAAC
>JAGWVO010000164.1 GCA_018970845.1 Planctomycetota bacterium | reverse complement strand
ACCATCCACCACAAACAACGCCTTGGGAGGCGCCTGTTCCTGCGCGAACACGGTTCCCAGCATCAACCAAGTCGAGAGAATACCTGGCGCCATGCGGGCTTCCGCTCAAGGTGTCTTCCTGACCCGACATAGATCGGCATTTGAAATGCGACCCGCCAACAAATCGTTTGGGAAAGTCCTGGATGGCGAACACTCCGAATGTTCCGCCATCAATAAGGGCAACAACGCCATTTCCTTGGAATGATGCCCCGCCTTCTTCCGATAGACGAACAGACGCATCCCGGCCGAAAGACGGGTGGCGCATGGTTTGGTGTTGTTTTGCTTGACGATGGCCAAAAATGTCCATATTATTGAAAGCGCATGAGTGATTTTGGAAGATCTCAGCCGCAAGCTGTCAAAATCTTCCACCGGAGGTCGCCAAGGTGCTGGTTGAAGAACGCCGCCACAAGGTGCTCGAAATCGTCGGGCAAAGCGGGTTTGCCAGCCTGGCGGACCTCGCGCGGCGCATTCAGGTGTCTGAATCCACCATCCGCCGGGACCTGGAACATCTTCATGGCCAAGGCCACTTGAGGCGCACCCACGGTGGCGCCGTGCTCGCCGGTGAAGGCGCGGCCTTCCCCGCGTTGGATGAACGCGCGTCACAGCAACGAGACGAGAAAGCCTCCATTGGCCGCTTGGCCGCCAGCCTCATCAGGGATGGCGACACCGTGCTGCTCGATGGCGGAACCACGACCCTGGAAGTGGCGCGCCATCTTGTTGGCCGCCCCGTCCAGATTGTCACCAACAGCCTTCCGATCGCCCAGTTGTTCGCCGCGAGCCAATCGAACGAGCTTGTGGTTTTGGGCGGGTTTGTCTACCCGCGAACGGGTGTGGCCATGGGCCCCCTCACCATCAGGATGATCGAGGACCTGCATGTAAGGGTGACGGTCCTCAGCGTGGGTGGCATCACCGAGCAGGGACTTTTCAACAGCAACCTCCTCCTGGTGGAAACCGAGCGGGCGATGATGCGCTCGGCGGATGAGGTCGTGGTTGTGGCTGACCGCACCAAGCTGGGTCGGCCCGCCTTGGCATGGTTGTGCGCGCTGGGGGATGTGGACGCGCTGGTGATGGATGGCGGCCCCGGTTCGGCGTTTCCGGAATGGCTCGACCGATCGGGAGCCCGCCTGCATATGGCTTCGCCTGAGGGAAAAATGGCGGGAGGTGCGGCATGAGCGGCGGCGGACTGGACAGGTCGCGGGTGGAAGCGCTGGTTCGCGACGCCTTGCGCGGCCTGGTGGGAACCAAGCCCACGGGCAACGCCACTCCCGCGGCGCCCGCGGGGGCTCCCAAGCTGCTCGTGAATGTCTCCGCCCGGCACGCCCATGTCACCCAGGAAGACCTCGAGAGGCTGTTCGGGCCCGGCCACAGGCTCACCCCGATGAAGGCCCTTTACCAGGATGGATTCTTCGCGGCGGAGGAGACCGTCACCATGGTCGGCCCGCGCCAGCGCATCATTCCCGGACTCCGCATCCTCGGCCCCTGCCGCGATCACACCCAGGTGGAACTGGCCTTCACCGACGCGATCATGATGGGCCTCGACATCCCGGTTCGCAAAAGCGGTGACCACCGCGACTCGCCTGGCGCCTACCTCATCGGCCCCAAGGGGATGATCCGCATGGACCGCGGCGTCATCCGCCATGAGCGGCATGTGCACATCGGTCCCGCCGACGCCGCGTATTTCGGCGTCAAGGACGGCGACCGGATGAACCTGCGCGTGCGGGGCGACTGTCCAGCGGTGCTGGAAGGTCTGCTGGTCAGGCTGAGTCCGACCTCCAAGCTCGAGGTTCACCTCGACACGGATGAGGGCAACGCCGTGAACCTGGGCCGGGCGACTGGCACGGAGCTGTTCGTGTGACCGGGCCATCGGGACGGAGACGCCGCGGCGCGGATGCCGCGGGGAAGGATGGAGTAAGGGCCGGAAGGGGAACCACCCCGACCGGCGCCAAGGGCGAGGAAACCACAACAAGGAGCAGGACCATGGCGAATATGGAAGCGTTGGGAATGATCGAAACAAAGGGCCTGACGGCCCTGGTGGAGGCGAGCGACGCGATGCTCAAGTCCGCCAATGTGACCCTGCTGGGCTGGGAACAGATCGGAAGCGGTCTGGTCAGCGCCATGGTGGTGGGCGATGTCGCGGCGGTGAAGGCCGCCATCGACGCCGGCGCCGCCGCGGCCGGGCGGGTGGGTGAGGTTGTCGGGATCCAGGTGATTCCGAGGCCCCACGGCGACATCCAGTCGATCCTGCCCAAGTCGGCCTGATTTCCCATTCACAAGGCAACCCCCAATCAAGGAGCACCAACCATGAGCACCGTCAGCAAGTCCGAAGCGCTCGGCATCGTCGAAACCAAGGGACTTATCGCCGCCGTCGCCGCCGCCGACGCCATGTGCAAGTCGGCCAATGTGAGCCTCGGCGGACAGAAGCGTATCGGCAACGCTTTCGTCGCCATCTTTGTCCGGGGAGATGTCGGCAGCGTGCGCGCCGCGGTCGACGCGGGAGGCAAGGCCGCCAGCGAGCACGGCGAGCTGATCAGCGCCCATGTCATTCCCCGGCCCGAGGCCGCCGTCCTCGAGAAGTTCCTCGGCAAGTAATTCCCACGGTCGGGGGTCCGGCATCCGGACCCCCGACGGGAGCACTCCGCGCCATGAAGATCCTTGTCGCCAACCTGGGCAGCACCAGCTTCAAGTACCGCCTCTACGCGATGGACGGCGAGAAGTTGCTGGCGCGCGGCGGGTTTGAGCGTATCGGCGCTCCGTCTTCACCGTTTTTTGTCGAGGCCAACGGCAAGCGGGAGGAGGGGGCGATTCCCGCGCCCGACCATGCCGTGGCCGTCAGGGCCTGCCTTTCCCAGCTCACCGAACGGGGTTGCCTCGCCCAAGGCAACGACCTGGCGGCCATCGGGTTCAAGGCGGTTCACGCCCGCGGCATCAGCGGAGCCCACAGGGTGACCCCATCGGTCCTTCAGGCGATGGAGGACTACAACACCGTCGCCCCCGCGCACAACCCGCCGTATGTGGCCGCGATGCGGCTTCTCGCCCGCGAATTCCCCTCCATTCCCTTGGTGGCGGCTTTCGAGACCGGATTCCACCAAAGCATCCCCCCGTCGGAGGGGTTCTACGCCGTGCCCCGTGAATGGATCCAAAAGCATGGAATCCGGCGCTGGGGATTCCATGGCGCCAGCCACCGTTACATCGCCGGCCGCGGCGCCCAGTTGCTTGGAAAGCCGGAAGCCAGGCTTGTCTCATGCCATCTGGGAGGCTCCAGTTCCCTTTGCGCGGTTTCGGCCGGGAAGTCGGTCGCCTGCAGCCTGGGAATGAGCCCCCAGTCGGGTCTGCCTCACAACAACCGCGTCGGTGATTTCGATGTCTTCGCACTGCCGGCGCTGATGCGGGAAACAGGAAGGTCGCTCGATCAACTGCTCGACGACCTGGCCAACCGGTCCGGTCTGGAAGGCCTGTCCGGGTACCGGGATGTCCGCGACATCGAAAAGGCGGCCGGAGAGGGCGAACCTCGCGCGCGGGAGGCGCTTGATGTGTTCGTCGGTTCGATACGCCATTACCTGGGCGCCTACATGGTGGCCCTTGGCGGAGCCGATGCAATCTTCTTCACAGGCGGCATCGGGGAAAACTCCTCGCTGATCCGCTCGGAGGTTTGCCGCGGCCTTGAATGGGCGGGCATCGAACTTGATCCCGCGGCCAACGGCAAGGCCAGGGGGGAGGCACCGATTCACAACAGTTCCAGCAAGGTTCAACTGTGGATCCTGCCGACCAATGAGGAGATCGTCGTGGCGCGGCAGGCGCGTGACCTGCTGGCCGGCGGTGGTTCGGCCTGACCGCGAAAGCGGCGGGCCTTGGAGGAACGAGTCATGAAGGTCGAGATCACCTACTGCACCTCCTGAGGGTACAGGCGATTCGCCACCAGTTTGGTGGATGCGATTCGCGGCGCCCACTCCGACATCCAGGTCGAGGCGCACACGGGTTCGGGCGGCGTGTTCGATGTGGTGGCCGATGGGCGGAAGATCTTCAGCAAGTGGGACGCCGGCAGGTTTCCCTCCAACGCGGAGATCCTCAAGACCCTTGGCGAGATGCGGGCCCAGAAGGCCTGAAAAGGCAAGGTGAACGATGTTCCTGGCTCGCGTGACGGGCGCCGTGGTCGCCACCCAGAAGGCCGAGACCATGACGGGGCAGAAACTCCTCGTCGTGGAACCGGTGCGGGTGGATCCCCATGACCGCGGACGCCTCGTCAGCGCGGGCCGAACCTTCATCGCGGTCGACCCGCTTGGAGCGGGCATCGGCCAGATGGTGCTCATCGTCCAGGGATCGAGCGCCCGGTTGATGCCCGAGACCGAGAAACTGCCGGTTGACACGGCGGTGATCGGAATCGTGGACAGCGTCCAGGTCGACAACAGGGAAGTCTTCAGCGTCCGGTCGTGAACCGGCGCGCAATCAGCGAGGAAGCATCCATGGCGGGAAGGATCCAGGCGACGACGGACGAGGTGGTGCGCCGGGTTGTTGAGCGGGTCGTGTCGCAAGTCCGCGGCGCGGCGCCCTCCGCCCCAGCCGCCGGTTCCCGCGAGTCAGGCGAAGGTGTGTTCGCGACCGCCGAGGAGGCGATCGCCGCCGCCTCGGCGGCCCAGAAGCAGTTCGCCCTGCGCGGACTTTCCGATCGGCGCGCGGCCATCGAGACCATCCGGACGATTTGCCGCGACCAGGCCGAGCCATTGGGTCGCGAGGAGTTCGAGGAAACCAAGATCGGCAGGCTTGAGCACAAGATCGACAAGCTCCGCGTGGTCGCCAACCGCATTCCCGGGGTCGAATGGCTCACCACCCGGGCCTTCAGCGGCGAGGATGGGATCGCCCTGGAGGAATACGCTCCCTTCGGGGTGATCGCCGCGGTGACTCCCGTCACCCATTCCCTGCCCACCTTGGCTTGCAACGCGATCAACATGCTGGCTGGCGGCAACGCCGTCGTGTTCAACGCCCATCCGTCGGGCGCCAGGATCGCCGCCAAGGGCACCCGCCTTTTCAATCGCGCGATCCGTCAGGCGATCGGCATCGACAACCTGCTCGCGATCGTCGAGAAGCCAAGCATCGAGAGCGCGCAGGCCATGTTCGACCACCGAGATGTGAAGCTCGTCTGCGTGACGGGCGGTCCGGCCCTGGCTCGAGCGGCGCTCCGAAGCCCCAAGCGGGCGATCGTCGCCGGCCCGGGCAACCCTCCGGTCGTGGTGGACGCGACGGCGGACCTCGACAACGCCGCCAAGAGCATCGTCATCGGCGCCAGTTACGACAACAACCTCCTCTGCATTGCCGAGAAGGAGGTTTTCGCCGTCACGGAAGTGTTCGACGAACTTCTTTCATGCCTCCCCAGGCACAAGTCGGTCGCGCTGAACGCGGCGCAGGTGGACAAGCTGGCCGCCGCGGCCTTCAAGCCCGGAGATGGAGGCAAGCTCGTCGTGAACAAGGACCTGGTGGGTGCCGATGCCGCCACGCTGGCGAGGCATGCCGGTATCGAGGTGCCGCCCGACACCCTCATGCTTCATGCCGAAACCGGGGAGGACAACCCGTTCGTCGGCCACGAGCAGATGATGCCATTCGTGCCTTTCGTCCGCTGCCGGGATGTCGACCAGGCGATCGAACTGGCCCTCAAGCACGAACATGGCTACGGCCACACAAGCATCATCCATTCGCGGAATGTCGAGACGATCACTCGCATGGGCAAGGCAATGAACACGACCTTGTTCGTGCAAAACGGCCCTTGCACCGCCGGGTTGGGCGCCGGCGGGGAGGGTTATGTGAGCTTCAGCATCGCCACGCCAACAGGCGAGGGCGTGACCACCCCGGCCACCTTCTGCCGCGTCAGGCGCAGCAGCACGGCCCGGGCCATGCGGGTGGTTTGAGGAGGCTGTCATGCAGTTCGGGGCGGTCGTGGGGCATGCGACGGCGACGGTGAAGCACAAGGGCTTCGTCGGCTCCAAGCTGCTGGTTGTCCAGCCGCTCCGCGACACCGGTGAGACGGATGGCGATCCGATTTTGGCGATCGACCGGATCGGATCGGGTCCGGGGATGAGGGTGATCATCAGCAGCGACGGCAAGGCGGCGCGCCAGGCGGTGGGATCCAAGGACTCGCCGGTGCGCTGGCTGGTGGTGGGGGTGGTGGACGGGTGAGCGGCGAATGGCGATATGACGGACGAATCCTGGCCGCGGAGCATCTGCCCCGCCGGTTGACGGGCGTCACACGCGTGGTGGTTCGCCCCGGAACCATCGTCACCCAACTGGCGCGCGAAGACCTTTCTCAAAGGGGCATCACGATCGGGCAGGAATCGCCCGCGGCCCCGGCGGCCGCCACGGCGGCCCCCGGCAGCGGGATCTGGGTTGGAAGCGACCGTGATTATCCCGTGCTTTCGCTGGCCCTGAGCCTTGCCGGAGGGACGACCGGGAACACGCACTCCGGCGATTCCGCGACGCTTGCGGCCGAGGCGGGGCGCTGGCGCCGTGACAATCCCGATGGCGCCGTGGTGATCTTCACGGCCAAGCCCGAACTGGCGGCCTGGGAGGCCGGAAAGGCGTCGGGATCGCCCGCCGCCGCCGTGTGCGGTGTGCCCCAGGCCAGCCGCGCCATGGCCACCCTGGGAAAGCCGATCCTTGCTGTCGAAATGCCAGGCCGCACCGCCTACGAAATCCGCCAGATCCTCCGCCTCGCCGGCGCGCCGGGGAGGCTTTCATGAAAATCGGCGAGGTGTTCGGCCGCGTGACGCTCTCCCGGGTGCATCCCACCCTGGCGGGCATCCGCTGGATCGTCGTCGCGCCGTGCAGCCTCAAGGCCCTCCTGGCCGCTGATGGCCGCGCCGGCGAGCCTTGCGCCGTTCGCGGCGATGGGGAGGACCTCGTCGTGGCCGATGCCGTCGGTGCCGGCCACGGACAACTGGTGGGATACAGCGAGGGCGGCGAGGCGGCGATGCCTTACATGCCACGCAAGGTTCCCGTGGACGCGCATGCCGGCATCCTTCTTGACAACCTGACCTGCCACGAGATCACCTAAAAGGAGTAATGACATGGCTCAATTGCATGGCGGCAAGACCGAGTACGAGCTCAAGGAACTGATCTGCGAGATCGGCCGAAGGGTCTACAACCGCGGCTTCGCCGCCGCCAACGACGGCAACATCACCGTTCGGCTCAACGAGCGCGAATTCCTCTGCACTCCCACGATGGTCTCCAAGGGCTACATGAAGCCCGAGGATATTTGCAGGGTCGATGCCAAGGGGGTTCAACTCGCCGGGCGCAAGAAGCGAACCAGCGAGGTGATGCTGCACCTTTCCGTGTACAACCAGCGGCCCGACATCAACGCGGTGGTCCACTGCCATCCGCCCCACGCGACCGCCTTCGCCGTCGCGCATGAACCGATCCCCAAGTGCGTGCTGCCCGAGGTCGAGGTGTTCCTCGGCGAGGTGCCGATCGCCGTCTATGAGACGCCGGGCGGCCAGTCTTTCGCCGACACGGTGGTGCCCTACGCCAAGGACTGCAACACGATCCTGCTGGCCAACCACGGCACCATCACCTTCGGGCCCGACCTCGAGAACGCCTACTTCAACACCGAGATCATCGACGCCTACTGCCGCATCCTCATCCTTTCCAGGCAACTCGGCAGGGTGAACTACTTCTCCGAACAGCAGACCAAGGAACTGCTGGCCCTCAAGAAAAGGCTCGGTTACGACGATGTCCGCTTCCGCGACGAGTCGAACCCGACCTGCGGGGATTCAAGTTTCGACCGCAGGTACTCGAAGTTTGTCCCGCGTCCGTACGCTTTCCGGTTCGATGAACCCACCGGCGTTGGCAGCGAGTGCGGCGCCTCGGGCGGACTGCCCGATGC
>JAGWVO010000163.1 GCA_018970845.1 Planctomycetota bacterium | reverse complement strand
TGGCAACGGCGGCAAGGGTGCTGGAGACCCAGGCACCAAGGGCGCTGGTGATGGCGGCAAAGGCGCCGGAGACCCCGGCACCAAGGGAAATGGTGGCAAAGGAAACGGCGTCGCCGTGGTTCCCAGTTCCTCCCAGCCTGCCGCCAATCCCGGCAACTGGCGCCAATCATGGGGCCAATCGGAACCTGTTCCGTCCGATCAGGCCGCCATGTCGGTGAAACCATTGCCTCGGGCCGACAAATCCAAGGCGGATCCGCTTCCCACCATCATCGAAGCCGCGCAGGAGCGCGTCGCCAGGCAGGAAGCGGCGGCGGAAAGAGTCGCCAAGCCTTCCAGCAACTCATTCTTCAGCCGGCTTGGCACCCTGTCCCTCAAGCCGGCAAGCCGGCCAGTCACGGATCGGGCCAATTCCGACAGGGACGTGGCGCAGCGCGCCCCAGCCGAGGCATCCCCAATCGATCGCGCCACCACGGAACGCCCCGCATCCGAACGGGTCGTGACGGAACGACCGTCTTCCGCACGGGTCGTGATGGAACGCCCCACGGTGGAACGGCGGGAACGGACGGTTCGGACCGTCAGGGATGGCGCCGACACAGCGGGCCAACGAACCGTCGATGGTCGCCAACGCCCCTCGCTTGGTCTTCAAATACCGGGATGGGGTTTCCTGGGGCGTCGTGTTGGCCAGCCCGGAACGGCCTCCATCCGCGCCGCCGGGGTGGATGATGAAACCGTCGCCAATTTCCGCATGCCGGAACCGGCTCGGGTACCCGAGGGATTGCCTTCGGTTCCCCCCGGCGTGATGGTGCCTCCCGCGTATGCCTACACGCCCGGCCCCCGGCCCATGGTGCCCGGCGCCGCCGTCCCCGGCGGCCTGGCCAACGCCTTCAGCCCTTCAGGCAACCAAAGGCCGATTCCGGCGGATGTGCCGGCCGGACAACCGGCTGACGCGAACGCCTTCGTCGCCGCGGGCCGTTTCCCGGCTCCTGCCGGCTACCCCCGACCGTTGCCTCCCGGCTACCCGCAAGGCATGCCGATGCCTTATCCCCAGCAAGCGGCCATGCCCTACCAGCAGGCTGCGGCCTATCAGCAAGCGGCGGCTTACCAGCAAGCGGCCATGGCCCAACAGGCCGCCATCGTCAGGCCGCTGCCCAACCCGAGCCCCGTTTTCGACCATCGCCAGGCGATCACCACCCTGAAGAACGCCCTGCTTCCCTCGGAGCGCGAAATGGCGGCCATGGACCTCGCGAACCGCGCCTACTCCAACAATCCCGAGGTGGCTGGAGCGCTTGTCCTGGCCCTGCAGACCGACCCCGCCCCCGCCGTGCGCGGAAGCGCCGCCAGGTCGCTGGCCCGGTTGGGCTCCCAACGGCAGGAGGTTGTCGAGGCGCTCAAGTTGCAGCGCCAGGACACCGACGCCCGCGTGCGACTCGAGGTCGACAACGCGATCCTGCAACTGACATCGGCGACAAACCGCTGACGAGCGGTCCCAAAGCCGGATTCGACGGTGCCCCGGTCCTTGACCGGGGCATCAGCATTGAAATCGGGCCGACCTGTGCGCCGGGCACCAAAATTGGTATTCACAACCATGGTTGATTAGTCCGCCGGAAGGAGTCCGGCGCCGCACGGATGAGGTTTTTCGCATGATTCCCCTGGATCTTTCCGGCAAGGTGGCCTTGGTGACCGGTGTGGGCGACAATGTCGGGTTCGCCTGGCACATCGCCAAGTACCTTCAGGCGGCGGGCGCCCGGCTGATCTTCGCGGTGCATCCGCGCCTGGTGAGCATCGTCGAGAGCATCCTCACCCGCGACGCGGATGCGGAAAGCCGCCTGCTGCCCTACGGGACCGGTTCCATCCAGGTGGAAAAGGTGTTCGCCTGCGATGTCAGCTTCGATTCGATGGCCGATGTCGACGCCAAGACCCGCGAGGACAAGCGGTTCAACAAGCACGGCGACTTCTCGATCGCCGGCCTTGCCGCCAATGTGAAGGCCCACACCCCCCATGTGGACATCGTGATCCACGCCGTGGCCTTCAGCCCCGAAATCAAGAACCGCATGGTGGAGACATCCCGGTCGGCCTACCTGACGGCGCTGAGCATCAGCAGCTATTCGCTGACGGCGCTGCTGCGGACCTTCGCGCCGCTGATGGAGGGCCGGCCCGATCCCAACGCCGTCGCGCTCACCTACCTCGGCGGCGACCGAGTGGTGCCGCACTATGGCGGCGGCATGTCCACGGCCAAGGCCGCGCTCCAGATCGACGCCCAGCAACTCGCCAGCAACCTGGGCGGCAAGAAGATCCGCGTCAACCTGGTCTCCGCCGGCCCGTACGCCTCCCGCGCCGCGCGCGCCATCGGCGACATCAACGACATGATCAACCACGCGGCGGCGAAATCCCCGCTGCCCAGGGCCATCGAGGTGGAGGAGGTCGCCAACGCCACGGCCTTCCTGTGCAGTCCCCTGGCCTCGGCGATCACCGCCCAGATCCTTTATGTCGACTGCGGGTACAATGTCATGGGGGTCTGAACCCCCGCCATTTCATACCGGGGTTATCCCATGTCATTCCAACCGCCCGCGGGCTGGTCGTTCGGCGACTCGGCCTCCGGGATCCGTGGCGATGACGGCGCCAGGCGGGACATCGCGCTGGCCGTCTCCGACAGGCCGTGCGCCGCCGCCGGGATGTTCACCACCAACCGAGTGCAGGCGGCGCCCGTGCGCCTCTGCCGCGACCGGATCCGCGCCCGCGCCGGAACGGGCTTCAGGGGCGTGGTGGCCTGCTCGGGCAACGCCAACGCCTGCACGGGCAAGCGGGGCGAGGCCGACGCCCTGGCCATGGCCGCCGAGGCCGCCGGCGCCTGCCGGGTCGCCGATCCCGAATCGTTCCTCGTCGCCTCGACGGGCGTCATCGGCCGGCTCCTTCCGATGGAAGTGGTCGGGCGGGGAATCCGCGCGGCGGCCGGCGCCCTCTCGACGGGATATGGCGCGCTCGACGGGGCGGCCCGCGCCATCATGACCACCGACACGAGGCCCAAGTTGGCCCACCGGTCGGTCAAGACCTCGGCGGGAATGCTCACGGTCGCCGGAATCGCCAAGGGTGCCGCGATGATCGGCCCCAACATGGCCACCATGCTGGCCTTCGCCTTCACCGACGCGGCGGTGGCGCCTCGCGACCTCGCCTCCGCCCTTGGGCCGGCCATCGACCAAAGTTTCCACTGCGTCTCGGTGGACGGGCACACCAGCACCAACGACACGGTGCTGGTTCTGGCCAACGGGGCGGCGATGCCCGCGGGCGCCGCGCCGCTGGCGGGAACCGACCTGGGCTTGTGGGGCGAGGCGCTCGGGGAGGTGTGCGCCGATTTGGCGCGCGCCATCGCCGCCGACGCCGAAGGGGCCTCCCACCTTCTGGTCGTCAAGGTGGAGGGGGCGCGCACCGGGGCCGAGGCGCGGGTGATGGCCAAGGCGGTGGCCGACAGCCCCCTCGTGAAAACCGCCGTTTTCGGCGCCGACCCCAATTGGGGAAGGGTGGTTTCCGCGGCGGGCTACGCCGGCGTGCCGTTCGAGGAACGCGACCTTTCGCTATGGCTGGATGGTTTCTGCCTCTACCTGAGGGGGGAACCCCAGCCGTTCGACGCCGCCGCGGTGAGCGCCCACATGCGGAACAACCGCGAACTCACCTTCCGCCTGGTCTTCACGCTTGGCCAAGCCGGCTGCGTGTTCAACACCTGCGACCTCACGCACGAGTATGTCAGCCTGAACGCCGACTACACGACCTGACAGGCCGCGGTCATCCTCCCTTCATCGCGCCCATGCGGACGGCATGGGCCGTTCAGGCCATGGGAGGCAGTTGTTGGCCTGATGATTCCTGTTTCAAGGCCGGCTTCCAATCAATGACTTGGATTGGCGACGCTGACAAAGGAACAAGTGGAGCAGGCTTCAGGACATAGTATCAGGGTGCCGGCTGGATAGCGATTGAATGCGTGCCGAATTTGACATAATATGGAGTTTCTATTGATTCAATTAACGGTTTGCTGATGATTTGCCCCTCACTTCGTTCAGGGCTCTTGAGCGTTGAAAAGCCTGGTCCTTGAGGCCATTCCAAGAAGATCGACGCGTGGGAGCCCTGAACGAAGTGAGGGGCCGGAGTTCAACCGTCGGGAATTTCAAGCTATCGCATCCGAAAACATGTTCATCAGTTTACAAGCAGGATGTTCGGTCATATTGTGCGAACCATCATTCTGAATTCTGCTTCTAGTGGCGCAGCAGGAATTCGTTGAGGTTGAGCAGGGCATGCTGAAGGTCCTGCAGGCCTCCCTCGGGATCGCCGCCGGCCCGGATGTGCTCAAGCACCAAGGTTTTCTCCTTGGCCGTGGGTCGCCGCGTGAGCGTCGCCAGGTACATTTGGTCGACGATCCAAGACGGTTCCCGGCCACCCTTGAGCCATCGGGCCACGCGGCTTTCGGGCGAGCGGATCCGGCCCACCACTTGGGCGTTGTTGAGCATGTGAAGAACCTGCGGCAGGCCCGGATCGTCCTCCCGGGCGCATTCGCATGTGACATCCCGCACCGGCTTGGAAAAGGCCTGCAGGAACGGATGGATCACGCCGCCCTCGGGAAGTTCAAGGGCCCGGGTGCCGGCCGGATAACCCTTGAATCGCTCGTGGACGCCGGTGGCCGAGGAGACGGCATCCAGCACCTGCTCCGCGGTGAGCATCCGAACCGCGGCATGCGTGAAGTATGCCTCCTGGTCGGCCGCGTTCGGGTCCTGGCGGGGAGCCTGGGCCGCAAGCTGGTAGGTTCGCGAGGTGATGATCGTCCGTATCAACGGCTTCATCCGGTAGCCGTGCCTTGCGAAATCGTCCGCCAGGGCCTTGAGCAGTTGCGGGTTGCTTGGCGGATTGGTGTCGCGGAAATCATCGACCGGATCGACGATGCCCTTGCCGAGCAGGTGGAACCAGACGCGGTTGGCCACGGCCGGGGCGAAGAACCGGTTCTCGGGCGAGGTCAGCCAATCGGCGAACTTGACCCGGCGGTCGTCATCGGGGCCAAGCCCTTCCGCGGGGGTCGAGAACGCAACTGGGGGCTGCGGTTTTTTCGTCAGCGGATTGTTCAATTCCCGGCGCGCGTCGAGGTAGACGATCTCGTCGTCCAACCCGAATTGGGCGCCCTTGAACTGCACCCGCGCGAAGAAGGCCGCGAGGCCGTAATAGTCGGCCTGGGTGATGTTTTCGAAGGGATGGTTGTGGCAGCGCGAGCATTGGACCCGCACCCCCATGAACAGCTGGGCCACGGTTTCCGCGGCGTCCTCGGGCGTGCGCGCGATGCGGAAGAAATTCGCCGCCGGTTTGTTCAATGTGTTCCCGAGTCCGGTGAGGAGTTCACGCGCCAAGGCGGTGACAGGCCGATCCTCCGCCATCGCGCGGACGAGATACCGGTGAAAGCTGTGCACGCCGCGCTCGCTGATCGTGACCGGGCTGCCGCGCAGCACATCGGCCCACTTCAGGGCCCAATGGGAGGCATACTCGTCCCGGGCGAGGAGTTGGTCCGCGAGCTTCGATCGTTTATCCGGATCCTTCGAGTCCAAAAATGCCGCGGCCTCGTCGGGGGTCGGAAGCACCCCGGTCACATCAAGGTACGCGCGCCTCAGGAAGACCTCGTCGGGAGCCACGGCCGCGGGGATGAGCCGCATGTCGCGCTGCTTGGCGAAGATGAATTCATCGACGAAATTGGCCGGCCCGGGCCCCCGGAAGACAAACCCGGCATCGGACTTCACATGGCTCAGCCGCACGCTCGCGATGGACTGCAGGTATCTCACCAGGATGGAGGCCTCGCCCGTGCGGCGAAATTCCACCTTGCCCGCCGGCGTCACGGGGGCGAGGTCGGGGTGGCTCGAGGAGAAGACGGCCAGGTCCGTGACATCCCGCGACGACCCGTCGGCGAAGCGGGCCTGGACGGTGAGGGCGAGGCTCGGGGCGTTCGGGGGCAGGCGGGTGTCACCCGGGAGCACTTCCAGGCGGGTGACGGCCGGGGCTTCCTTGATTTCACACCCCTGACCGATCCAGCCGACGATCGCGCGATACGCGGGATGTTGCGGGCTGAAGATCACCCCGCCCTGGTGGGCAACGGCGCCCGTCGCCTTCATGAGGATTAGGCTTTGCGCCGGCGACTGGCGATTGACTCGGCGGCCGCCCTGCTCCCTCACGAGGGTGGCGAAATCCGCGCCGGGGTCGGCGCCGCGCAGGCTGAGGCGGAAGCCGTTCTTCCCCTGCGGAGATCCGTGGCAGGCTCCCTGGTTGCAGCCGCCGCGCGACAGGGCGGCGATCACATCGGTCCGAAAATCCATCCGCGGCGATTCTTCCGCCCGGGAGGCGCCGGCGATGACTACCGGCAGCAGCGACACGATCACGCGAAGCATGGCCCACCTACTTCTTGTTCGTCGTCTCGGCGTTTTTCGGGGCTTCCGTCTTTTTCGGCGCTTCGGGCTTCCGCACATCGATTTCCAGGAGCAATCCGCGCACCTCTTCCTCGTAGCCGTTCACATAACCCGTGGAAACCGCCTGGATGCCGATCTTCCGAGGATTGGTGTCGGCGGGGATCGCCACCTGGAAATCGACTCCCGACTGGCCTTTGCCGATCATGAGCGTTTCGGGCAGGTCGAGGCCGGAGTTGGCGTTGAAGCGGATCGTCACGGGCGTGTCGAGCGGGCCGACCCTGTTGACAACCAGTCGCGCGCGGGCCGTCTCGCCCGGAAGCGCCGAAACCTTCGCCGGTTCACCTTCGACCTTGAATCCCGCCACAAGGTCGAGGTCGAAGCATCGCGTCAACATCACCCGGCGCCCCTGGTGCGTGCCGACGGCGCTGACCTTGATCCGCGCCTTGGCCAGGTTGGAGAGAATCAGCGACTGGATGAAGCCCGAGACCTTGGGCGTCTGCGGTCCCGCGGGCGGAAATTCCGCGTAGACGCGGGTGCGGCCCTCCTCCTTCGGGGCCAGTTGGCCTCCCTCGGCGCTGAAGGTGATCGGCCCGTCGAATTCCTTGAGCCGGGTTGTGACGATCGGCACCGGCACCCGCTGGTAACGAACCAGCGTCAGTTGGGATTCAGGCAGTTCAAACTGGAACGGCGAGGGCGGAGTCACCTGGAGCGCGAAGCGGTCCGTCACCGACGGAGGCAACCGCCGCTGGTCTTCACGCAACGCCAGGGGAATGAGGTCGATGTTCACCAGCTTCCGATCCACGAGAGGCTGGGTCCGAACCAACGATCGCCAATGTCCGCCGGAATCTTCAGGCTCGGCCATGATTTGCAAGGTGTGCAACCCGAGCGGCGCGTCGTGGGAGGCCTCCAGCGTGCAGACGAACGATGTCTCGTCCTGGGAGATCGAACTCGGTGAAAGCGCGATTCCCGGCGGGGCGCCCAACAGCTTGAGCCTGATGGCCCCTTTCGTGCCCGGACTGCGCGTCACCGTGATCGGCAGGATCTGGCGGTCCCCCCGGGGAACCGCGAGTCCCTCCGCCTCGGCGACAAGCTGGGGCGGAAAAGGATCGTTGCGGGCCAACAGCCGGTAGGCGGCATCATCTCCCCCTTCGCGGAGGGCATCCCGCACCACAAGCTGGTATTCGCCGGCGGCCCCGGCGACGAATTCCAGCGTCACCTCGTCGGTGCCCCTGGCCTCCCCGCCTCGGCGCACTTCCTTTCCCGACTTGTCCAGCAGGGCCAGGTCCAGGTCAACGGGCGAGTTGAGGGATTTCGCCTCCCCGCGCAGGAACAGTTTCTGCCCCTTCTCGAACTTGAGGTCGAAGACTTGCCTCGCGCCGGGTTGGCGCAGCACGCCGCAAAGCGCGCCGGGGAAGGTCGCGGGGGTCGGTTCACCGCTTTCGTTCGCCACGGTGACCGGGCCTTCCGAGGTGGTCATCGGCACCCATGCCGAGCCGTCGTCGCCGGAACGCTTCAAGGAGGCGA
>JAGWVO010000162.1 GCA_018970845.1 Planctomycetota bacterium | reverse complement strand
GATAATTGCCGGGGTTGCGATATCAATTTGATTCGACTCGTTGAGGCCCGGCCTAAAACAGCTCTTCGATCGGCCTGCCCTCGTCGGGGAGAATGGGAAAAGGCTGGCCCTGGGCATCCTGATACACCGAGTCGAGGGGCACGCCCAGGTGGCGGTAGATCGTCGCCGCCATGTCCGCCGGGGTGACCGGCCGATTGGCGATGTGCCCTCCGTCGGCCTCGGTCGAGCCGATCACCTGCCCGTGCCTCAGGCCGCCGCCGGCCATCAGCAGCGACATCACCTCCGGCCAATGGTTGCGGCCGTCGGTGCTACCCTGGGTGCCGATCATCGGGGTGCGGCCGAACTCACCCTGCGCGATCACCAGGGTGTCGTCCAGCAGGCCGCGCTCGGCGAGGTCCTCCACCAAGGTTGTCACCAGGTGGTCGAACAGGGGCAACAGCGGCTTGAGGCCCTTGGAAATGCCCCCATAGGGAGGGATGTTGTCGCCGTGGGTGTCCCAGGTGCCGCTGGCGGTGTGGTAGCTGAGGTCGAGGGTGACGAAACGGCAGCCGGCCTCGACCAGCCTGCGGGCCAACAGCGCCTGCTGGCACCACAGGTGGGGGCCGAACTTGTCGCGCGTGGCCATCGGTTCGGCCTCGAGTTCCATGGCCCTGCGCAGGCGGGGGCCGGTGAGCATGTCGATGGCGGCGCGCTCGTGGCGGTCGAGGCCGTCAAGCCTGCCCTCCCTCTCCAAGGTGTCCCGAAGCCTGTCGAGGCCCTTGCTGAGGCTTGAGCGTTGGCCAAGCCTCTCGCCCGTGAGTCCGTCGCGCATCGTGAAGAAGTCGCCGGGGGACACCTTGCCCGTGTCCTGTCCGACATTGGTGAGCACCGGCAGCCTGGCGGCACGGTTGGCCAGGAACGGATCGAATCCCGGGCCCAACCGGCCGGCGAAGGCGAGGTGGCTTCGGCCGGTCATGAAGGCGGCGTAGGGGGGCGCCCCGGGCAGGCGCGGCCCGAGGAACTTGCCCGCGATGGCGCCAATGGCCGGGTACTTCACCGTTTCGGGGTTGGTGCGGGCCTCGGCGCGCTTGTTGCCTGTCTGGAAAACGACATTGGGTTCGTGGTTGCTGCCGCGGGCGTCCACCGACCGCACCACGGTGAAGCGCTTGGAAAGCAGGGCCGCCTGCTTCGGGTAATGCTCGCAGAACCGGAACCCGGGAACGGAAGTGGCGATGGTGCCGAAGGGGCCGCGGTTTTCCGGAGGGCGGTCGGGCTTGGGGTCCCAGGTGTCGATATGGCTGGGGCCGCCGGCCATCCACAGCAGGATCACCGCCTTGCCGGACCTCGCCAGGCCCCGGGATTCCGCCGCCAGCAAGCCGGGCAGGGAGACACCGCCGATGCCGGCCATGCCGGCCTTGAGCAGGTTCCGCCGGGAGGGCAGCACGAGGCCTTCGGGTTCCCGGGGTCGCATCCAGCCGAACGCGTGTGCCATGGCGATTTTCCGGTGTATCATCGGCCCGGGGCCGAAAAGCGCCTGCTGGCGCGTCAAGCCACGGATAGCGGGAGGATCGACCCGTCATGTGCGCGCACTGGATGAAAATTGTAATTGTCGCCTTGGCTCAAGTCGACGCCGACATCGTGATTTCCGGCGGAACCATCCATGCCGGCGATGGCAAGCCTGGCATCATCGGCGACATCGCGATCAAGGGAGACCGCATCGTCGCGGTGGGATCCTTCCAGGCCGCGGGGAATCCGCGCCGCATCGAGGCCAAGGGGATGATTGTCGCCCCGGGGTTCATCGACCTGCACACCCACAGCGACTATCCCCTGCAAAAACAACCGACCAACGCGAACTGGAACTACCTCGCCCAGGGAGTCACGACGGTGGTGACGGGCAATTGCGGGTCGGGCCCGGTGGACACGGCGGCGTTTTTGGCGTCGCTTGCCAAGGTGAAAACCGGATCGAATGTGGCCCATCAGGTTCCGCACAACGATGTCCGCAGGCAGGTGATGGGAAATGTCAACCGCGCGCCCACCGACGCCGAACTGAGGCGCATGGAAGACCTCACCGACAAGGCGATGCGCGATGGCGCCTGGGGGCTGTCGACGGGCCTGATCTACAACCCGGGAACCTATTCCAAGACACCTGAGCTGGTGGCCCTGGCCAAGGTCGCCTCCCGGCATGGGGGCTTTTACGCCAGCCACATCCGCGACGAAGGCGCGGGAGTGATGGCCGCCGTGGAGGAAGCCATCGGCATCGGCAAGGAGGCGAACCTGCCGGTGCATGTCTCGCACATCAAGGTGACCGGCCGGGGGCAATGGGGGAAGTCGGGAGATGTCGCGTCGAGGATCGCCGCGGCGCGGAAGGCCGGGCAGAAGGTCACCGCCGACCAGTATCCCTACACGGCCAGCAGCACCTCGCTCACCGCCACGGTGATCCCCACGCGCTTCCGCGAGGGGGAACGCGCCGACATGGTGAGGCGCTTCGCCGACCCGGTTTCGGGCCCGCAGTTGCGCGAGGCCATTTCCCAGGCCCTGGGCCGCCGCGACGCCGGCGCCGACATCCGCATCGCCCGCCACGCCCCCAAACCGGGCTGGTCGGGAAAAACCATCCAGGAGATCGCCGGGCAATCAGGCCGGACGCCCGTGGAGGTGGTGGAGGAAATCGAGCGGAACGGCGGGGCGCAGGTCATCAACTTCGGCATGAACGAGGACGACATGCGCCTGTTCATGCGTCTCGACTTTGTCGCCACGGCCAGCGACGGCGGATCGATGGTTCCCGACATGACCACATCGCCTCACCCCCGCAGTTACGGCACCTTCGCTCGCAAGGTGGGTTTTTTCTCCATCAAGGAGGGAGTGATTCCGCTTGAACTGGCGATCCGTTCCTGCAGCGGGCTTCCGGCGGACATCATCGGCCTTGCCGACAGGGGTTACCTGAAAGCCGGCCAGTTCGCCGACATCGTGGTGTTCGACCCGGCGCGTTACATCGACACGGCCACCTACGCCAAGCCGCACCAGCACGCCCAGGGCGTTGTCGCCGTGCTGGTGAACGGGGTGGTGGCGGCGGAAAACGGGAAGCCAACCGGCGCGCTGGCCGGCAGGCCGCTGGCCCACAAGGCCCCCGGCGCCGCGCGCTGACCGGCGATTGGTCAGCGCTTCAGGAGGTTCTTGTCGAAGAAGGCCATCAGCGCCGTCTCGGCCGCCTCGGCATCCTTGCCCTTGAAGCCGTGGCCGGCGCCCTGCAGCGTGAGCAGTTCGGCGCTGGCTCCCGAGGCGTTCATCCTGTCGACAAGCCAGACGGCCTGCTCATGGGCCACATACTTGTCCTCGGTGCCATGGATGCACAGGGTGGGAGCGGAGCGGGGGTTGACCCAATAGAGGGGGCTGGCCAGGAGGTGCCTGAACCTTTGGGCCTCGAGGTTGCCGCCCAAAAACAGGGGAAGCACCTCGGCGGCGTCGACACTCTTGCCGTACGACTTGGTGAAGTCGCTGGGTCCGTAGACATTGACGACGCAAGCCACGGCGCTCGACTCCCCGGCGTTGCCGCCATCCCCCTCGAACTCCTTGACGCCGGCGGTGACCCCGAGGAATTGGGCGAGGTGCCCCCCGGCGGAACCGCCGGTGGCGCCGATGCGCGCCGGGTCGACCTTGTATTTGGCGGCGTTGGCGCGAACCCAGCGCACCGCGGCCTTGGTGTCGTGCACCGCCGCGGGGAACGGGTATTTGGGGGCCAGGCGGTAGGTGACCGTCACGGCCACATAGCCGCGCTCGGCGAGTCGGACAACGAGGCCGTCGTAGCTTTCCCGCTTGCCCGCGCGGAAGCCGCCGCCATGGATGCAGACGATGGCGGGGAACGGCCCGTCGCCGGACTTGGGTCGGGCCATGTTGAGCTGGAGATGCTGGCCATCGGGGTTGGCGTACTCGATCCCGGCCTCAAAGACAACCGAGTCGGGAACCTTCGGGGCCGCCTGCGCCCGCGCGAGGGCGGCGGTCGCCAAGGTTAGCACAAAGGCAGATATCCAGACACGCGCAATCGTCAGCATGGGGTCTCTCCGGATGGCATTCATCCCTGGCTTGTTAACGGAACCGTCATTCCCTTTCCGGGCAGTCGGCCACGAATCCGCGGGCGGCATCCACGCGGAGGGGAGGGTCGGCCGTCACCCAGCCTCCCTCGCCCGCCACGGCCTCGAGCAACACGGCACCGGGCGCGCCGTCGGGCCCCAGCAAGCGCACCCGCACCCGAACGCCGGCGGGAACATCGGCGAGGTGGAACCGGCCGACAAGCCGCGGTTCGGCGAACTGGAACCGGTGCTCCGGATCACGATGCACCGGAATCAACGGACACCTCCCCGGGCGGCCGCCGTCACTGGTCGCTGATGTCCTTCTCGACCTTGGTGAAGTCGAACTTCTCGGGAACGGGCCAGTCCTGGTTTTCCCGCAGTTCCTCCATCGTGGGCCGCTTCGATTCCACGCCCGCGGCGGGGACATCGAGCTTGGCGGTCCAGGCGATGGCATTGAGGACCATCTTGCGGTTCATGTCGTTGGCCCAGGTCCAGTGGAAATGTCCGCCGGTGAACCCGAAGCCGCGACCGCCATCGGGACGCTGGCGCGCCCAGGCCAGCACCTGCTTCTCGCCGCGGGCCACCGCCGCGCGCACCGCGGGGTTGCCGCTGTGCGGGCCGTCGGGCCGCTTGAGCGTGTCGGCGGGGGGCAGTGCCGAGAGGATGAAGGCGAGGCCGTCCTTGTCTTCCCTGAAACGCATGTGGTAGTACCACTCGTCCTGGGTGGAGTAGGGCTTCACGCCGCTGGTGACCGGATGGCCCTTGGCCAACTCGGCGTCCTTGACCTTCCAGTGCGGGTTCACCGACCAGTTCATCTCGAAATATCCGCCGATCCAGTCGAGGAACCGGTCGCCGCTGGGCCCCTTGGTGGTTTCCACCCCGTAGTGCATCATCGTGATGCCGACGCCCTTCTTGGCGAGCTTGTCGATCTGCTCGAGGTGCTTGTTGACCGGATGGCCGGCGCCGCCGTCGCAGTAAATGACGATGGCGTCGGCGGAGTCGAGGACGGTGGTGTCCTTGGGCCAGCCGTTGGTGTGGAGTTCGGTCACCACCTTGCCGGGATAGGCAGCCTCGAGCCTTTTCCTGAGAAGCTCGCACCCGGCCTTGAAGGCATGCTGGCCGTAGGCATGGCTGCGCCCGCCGGCGATGAAGACAACCTTCTTGGCGGCTGAGGCGGACTTGGGGGTGTCGGCGGCCGTGGCGAGGGGCAGGGCCGCGAGGCCGAATGCCAGCGCCAACGCGAGGCGGCGAATCATGGGGAGGGGTCTCCGGTCTGTGGCGCCGGTTCCGGGGGCCCCGCCCCCGGCGCTTCGGGCGCCCGTGGATGACCGGCAGTTTAGCATAGCCGGGCGCCATTCCAACCTCATGAAACCTTGATCCCGCTTGGCCTTTTCGATTCTGCTTCCCGCATGAAAGCCATCGCGCTCGCCATCGGGATCCTGCTGGCCGGACAAGCCGCCGAGGTTCGCCTCAGGGGTCCGGTGCATGAGGCGTTCGCCATCACAGGCGAGTCCCGGGCCCCCCGGTTGGGGCCCCAACCTCCCGCGCCGCTCGCCGAAGCCGTGCCCAAGGTCTACCCGGGGCCGGGAGCCATGTGGATTCCCGGCTACTGGGATTTCGACGCGGAGGAGAACGACTGGACATGGGTCTCGGGCACCTGGCGGTTTCCACCGGCCGGACATGCCTGGATCAACGGCTACTGGCACTCGGCCGCCGGCGGCTGGCAGCGGGTTCCCGGCATCTGGTATCCGTCGTTCGCGGGACAGGCCCGGCTTGCCTATGTGGCCCCTTCCACCGCCCGGCCGCCCATGCAGCCGCCGCCGCCCCGCCCGGCGCGCGGCGACGATCCCGGGCTCGTGTTCATACCGGGAGAATGGCAGTCCCTGGGCAACCGTCTCCAATGGGTGAGCGGCAAGCGGATTGGATTTCCCGAGGGCCAGGGCTGGACTCCCGGCAGGGTCGCCTGGACGCCCGCGGGCGCCCTCCCCGTTTCGGGGCATGCCGACCTGTCTCCCGAAACCAGGGGGTGGGCCTTCGCGCCGGTCCGCGCCCGGCCCGGGGCGGCGATCGAGCCGCAATGGATCTGGACCACCCGCGCATGGCTGGAATTCGCCTGGAGGGATCCGGAGGGGCCCTACCGCCTGGGAGACTATCATGGAACTTTTTGGATCGACCATGGGCTTGTCAGCGCCCTCGACGCCATGCGCCAGAAGGGTGACCCGTTCCTCGAGCCGCTGGCCCGCAGGCTCCCCAGCGCCGTCGCCGTCGAACAAGCCCAGTACATCCTCAGGGAGCGCTCGATGGGCCGGCAGCCATTGCCTCCCCGCGCGCTCACCCGGGAATCCGCCGCCATCCAGCCTTGGCTGGTTCCAGCCAAGGGCGAACCCACCCCCGAGGCCACCCTGCGGCGGGAGGAGGAACGGCTCAAGTATTTCGAGAAGCAGGCCAAGGCCCGCCAGCGGCTGGAACAGGGCATCAAGCGATTGCCCGCGAACGGCCTGATTGAGCTGAATTGACCGGCAAGCCAAAAAAATGGGGCGCCTGCACACACTCGCCGTCACGATCGGCATCACCAGCAGCCTTGACAAAACCTTCCTGTTTCTACCCCCTTTAGCAAATTTCCCCTCATGTCTCTGATTTTCTAAATTACCCATCCGTTCTTGCCGTGCATAATCCCCCAGAGTGCAAGCAGGTGGGTCGCCCGGGGTTGGGTCGGCGTCATTTGCGGCAAGTTCTCTGGAGTGCGTCCATGTTTTCCAACAACTCCCTGGCCGTGCTGGCCGGGTTGCTCGCCGCCGGCGGCGTGTTCGCCGCTGACAAGGCCCAGCAGGATGGCGGCAAGGGGCAGACGCCCCAGGCGCCAACCACGCGGGTGGTCATGGTCAAGGAGTGCGTTCCGGAGACCTACCAGTGCAAGGTCGTCACCTACAAGAACGAGTGGGTGGATGAGAATGTGCGGGTCTGCCGCATGGTGAAAGTTCCCGAAACCCGCACCCGCACCGTCGTTCACCATGAGTGGGTGACGGAAATGAGGCAAGTCACCAAGAAGCATTGGGAATGGGCCTGCGTCGAGGAAACCAAGACCGTCTACCGCAAGGTCACCACCTGCAAGCCCGTCACCACCTTCGTGACCAAGGTGGAAGACCGCGGCTACTGGACCTGCAAGGAAGTTCCCACGCTTCATTCCCGCCTCAAGATGGCGGTGGGCCACCTCTGCGCCTCGAAGGGCGAGTCGCATCATGTTTCGTTCGAAGGCAAGGGCGGCAAGGGTGAAACCGTCGTATCCAAGTGCGAGCCCTGCATCGAAACCCGCATGGTGCGTTGCTGGCACCCGTGCCGGGTGACGGTCCAGTGCCCGGTGACCGTCATGAAGAAGGTGACCGAATGCGTGCCGGAAACCGTGACCTGCATGAAGAAGAAGCTGGTCTGCCGCGAGACCGTGTGCGAGAAGCCGGTGAAGGTCTGCAAGCCGGTCTGCCACACCGAGACCTACACCGTCTGTGTCTGCCGGCCCGAATGGACCACGGAAACCCGCCAGGTGTGCCGCAAGGTGCCGGTGGAGAGCGTCGAGACCCGCACCCGCTATGTCGCCCGCTGCGTGGCCAAGGAAGTGCCCATCGAGACCTGCGACACCTGCGAAGGCTGCCTCACCGGGAAGGTGAAGGAGCTGATGGGCAGGGCCCGCGGCATCCTCGGTCACAAGAAAGCCTGCGACTGCGAGTAATTTCCTCGCCAATGACAAGAAGGGGCCCGGGAGTCATCCCGGGCCCCGCTTGTTTCGGGAAGAAATCAGGGAATGGCAAAGGTTGTCTCGTTTCTGCCTCCTTTGATTTCCGCATTGAATCCTGATGTTTCGATTCTTTGATACTTGAGTGGAATCGATGAAGGCGAGCCCTTGGATATCC
>JAGWVO010000161.1 GCA_018970845.1 Planctomycetota bacterium | reverse complement strand
CAACCCCTCCGGGCCTCCCAAGCCGGCGGGAACCGGGGAAAACAGCCGAAAGGCGAGCATGACAAGGCACAAGGAGGCCAGCGAAACACCGGCAATGATGAGCACTTGGACAACTGGATGCATGGAAAAACCTCCCGGCCAAGGTCAGCATGACCCCGACGGGAGGTCGGTACAACCGGATTTGCTGCCGAAGTTTCAGCGACCGGGAACGGCGCCTGGCGCCGGACGGGCCGCGATCTCCTCCTGCTGGGCCAACTCACGGGTATGGGCGAAGGGAGGGCTCGGAGGAATGTACTGGGGCGGATGTTCCAGGTACATCGCCGAAGGCAATGTCATGCCGCCCACATGGGTCTGGCATCCGGAGATGGCTGGAACGGCAACCGCCAAACCCAACCCAAGCCACACGATTGCTTTCCGTGCCATGGCACACCTCGGGAAATCGTCCGCACCGGCTTGCACCGGAAGTGAGTCTTTGGAAAATATCGGCCATGCGGATGGCTCGGCTTGAGCCGATCTTTCCGATGATTCAGGTTATTTCGATGAATTCCCCGCTGCCTCTCATTTTTCACTGGGGAACCGGCCCGGGACGCAAGGCCCTGAGGCGTCGCTGCCTCAAGGCGCTATCGGAACCGCTGCTTCCGGCGCCACCGTGGCGCGAAACCGGGCCGGAGGACCAACCATTTGATTTTTGTCATGCGATGAGCCGCCTGGTGGGAGCCATCGGCGAAGGTTGCCCCGAATTCCAACATGTCGATTCATCGAGAATCCTGGTGGGAGTCAGTTTCGCGCGGGCCACAACCCGGTACGGGCTGCAGGCGCGGGTCACCCCGCTGCGATTTCCCAATGGCGGCATCCATGTGGATCGCGATGGCCGGTCGTATCAGGTGCAAAGGCATCAGGTTGACGGGGTGGAAATGCTCTACCACCTGACTTTCTGCCTTCCCCGGTTCATGGACCAATCGTTCGACGAGAAAATGGTCACCATTTTTCACGAACTTTATCACATCCATCCAAGGTTCAACGGCGACCTCAGGCGCCATCCCGGCCGTTGCCACGCCCACACCGGCAGCCAATCGAGGTACGATGCCCATATGGCGGCCTTGGCGCGCATCTGGCTGGCGGAGAAACCCGATCCGTCGCTGACGGCTTTTTTGCGCATGAGCTTCAACCAGCTTGCCCACCGCCATGGCGGTATCGTAGGGGTCGTGTTGCCCCGGCCCAGGCTGGTTCCCGTCGCGACGGCCTCCTAGCGCCGCGACACCCGAAGGCACCAACAAGACTGGATGTCATGGCCATGATTCTCGATGAACTCTCCGGAACACCCGCCGATTGGAACATCAAGCCGACGGGCAAGGGGCCGGATGGCTCCCTTCCCCAGACTCCAGAATTGATCCTCAAGTCTCCCAGCGGCGATCTTTTCGGCTGGACACAGAACGCCGGAATGGGCTGGAAACCCGGCCAGATGGGCCGTCCCGAATTCCTGGTGCTGAGCACGGCGGGAGGAATCCGCAACCCCGACGGCAGTCCCGCCGCCCTTGGCTACCACACCGGGCATTGGGAGGTGATCCTTCAGGTCCGCGCCGCGGCCGAGGAATTCACCCGGCTGGGCGCCATGCCATTCGCCGGCTTCGTCTCGGACCCCTGCGACGGACGCACGCAAGGCACCACCGGCATGATGGACAGCCTTCCTTACCGCAACGACGCCGCCATGGTGCTGAGGCGGCTGGCGCGCAGCCTGCCGACCCGCCGCGGCGTGATGGGCGTGGCGACCTGCGACAAGGGACTGCCGGCCATGATGATGGCCTTGGCCGGTTGCCGCGACCTTCCCACAGTCATTGTTCCCGGGGGAGTCACCCTTCCCGCCGAGGATGCCGAGGATGCCGGCAAGGTTCAAACCATCGGCGCCCGTTTTTCCCACGGGCTCATCAGCCTCGAGGATGCCGCGGCGATGGGCTGCCGCGCCTGCGGATCCCCCGGCGGAGGTTGCCAATTCCTGGGAACGGCGGCGACGGCGCAGGTGGTGGCCGAGGCCCTCGGACTCACCCTGCCCCACGCGGCGCTCGCTCCCTCGGGCCAGCCCGTTTGGCTGGGTCTCGCGCGCGATTCGGCCCGCGCACTGGCCGCCAACGCCAAGGCCGGCCTGCTCACCCGCGACATCATCACGCCCGGAGCCATCCGCAACGCCATGGCCGTCCACGCGGCGTTCGGCGGTTCCACGAACCTTCTCCTGCATGTGCCGGCGATCGCCTTCGCCGCGGGAGTCCCTCGCCCCTCCGTCGAGGATTGGATCGCCGTCAACCGTCGCGTTCCCCGGTTGGTTGACGCCCTGCCCAACGGGCCTGTCGGCCATCCCACGGTGAAGGTGTTCCAGGCCGGCGGGGTTCCCGAGGTCATGCTTCACCTGCGGTCGCTTGGGCTTCTCGACCTCGATCAGCGCACCGTTTCGGGCGCCACATGGGGCGAAGTGCTCTCCTGGTGGGAGGGAAGCGCCCGCCGCCGGCACATGCGCGATGCCTTGGCCGCGGGTGGCATCGATCCCTCGACCGTCATTTATTCGCCAGATCGCGCGCGCCAGGCCGGCCTCACCGCCACCGTCGTCTTTCCCCGGGGCAACCTCGCCCCGGAAGGCTCCGTCATCAAGGCGACCGCCATCGACCCGTCGGTCGTGGGCAAGGATGGAATTTACCGGCACACGGGACCGGCCAAGGTTTTCGTCGGGGAACCCGCCGCCATCGCCGCCATCAAGCAAGGCATGATCAAGCCCGGCGACACCATGGTCCTGATCGGGCGGGGCCCGCTCGGCTCGGGCATGGAGGAAACCTATCAGGTGACTTCCGCCCTCAAGCACCTGCCCTTCGGCAAGCAGGTCGCCCTGGTCACCGACGCGCGCTTTTCCGGGGTTTCCACGGGCGCTTGCATCGGGCATGTCGGCCCCGAGGCGCTTGCCGGAGGCCCGATCGGCAGGATCCGCGATGGCGACTCCGTGCGAATCATCATCGACCGCGACCGCCTTGAGGGAACGCTCGATCTCCTCGGCGCCGACGGGACCGAAACCGCCGGTTCCGCCCTGTTGGCATCGCGCGGCCCGTACCCCGGGCTTGCGCCCGACCCCGCACTGCCGGACGATACCCGTCTGTGGGCCGTGCTGCAGCAGGCCGGTGGCGGAATGTGGGGCGGATGCGTTTACGACCCCGACGCGATCGCGCGAAAGCTGGGCCTGATGACCTGATCGTTCCGGAACGGATGACGAGGCGGACATGTTGAAATTGAAGTTGTTCATCCTGATGGTGCTCCAGTTGTTCATCTGGGGCGCCTGGCTGCCGGTGATATTCGGCTATCTCGGAAACCCGCCGCTCAGCTTCAGCGAAACACAGCAGTCGTGGGTTCTCAACGCCTTCGCCATCGGGTCGTTCGCGGCCATGTTCTTCAGCACGCCGTTCGCCGACCGCATGTTTCCCGCGGAAAAGTTCCTCGCCGCCAGCCACCTCATCGGCGGCGGCAGCATACTCGCCCTCACCTGGGTGAGCGACTTCAACACCTTCTTCCTGCTCATGCTGGTGCACTGCCTGGCGTATGTTCCAACACTCTCGATCGCCAATGGCCTCGCGTTCAGCCACCTCACCGATGCCAAGGGCGAATTCGGGCCGGTCCGCATGGGTGGAACCGTCGGCTGGATCCTCGCCTCCTGGCCCCTGTTCTTCATTCTCCAGGGGGTCCCCAAGGAAAATGAGATGGCCGCCAAGGCGAATGTGTTCCTTATCGCCGGCATCGCCGAGATCGCCTTGGCCCTTTTCTGCCTGTCGCTGCCCCACACGCCGCCCAAGAAGGGCGATGGAACCCAGCCGTTCCTGCTGTTCCTCGAGTCGTTCAAGTTGCTCAAGCATCCGTTCATCGCCGTGCTGTTCATCGTCACTTTCATCGATGCCGCGGTCCACCAATGCTTCTTCATCTGGACCGACACATTCCTCGTGAAGCGGGTCGAGATCGATGCCAAGTGGATCATGCCGATCATGAGCATCGGCCAGGTCGCCGAGATCGGCACCATGGCCGTGCTTGGCTTCTTCCTCAAGAACCTGGGATGGAAGCTGACGATGACCTTCGGCATCCTCGGTCACTTCGTCCGCTTCGGCGTGTTCGCGCTCATGCCCGACAACGCCCCCCTCGTGATCGCCATCAACATCCTCCACGGCGTTTGCTACGCCTTCTTCTTCGCCACCGTGTACATTTTCGTGGACGAGTTCTTCCCCAAGTCGATGCGCTCCACGGCGCAAGGCATGTTCAACTTCCTCATCTTCGGCATGGGGCCCTTCGTGGGCAATTTCGTTTGGCCGATGACCAAGCAACTCGCCCCACTGTCGGAAAATGGTGAGATCCTCGATTACCGGAATATCTTTCTCGCGCCGGCGGTCACCGCCCTTGCCGCGGCGGCGATCCTGTTCATCTTCTTCCGCGTGCCCGACCGCTACGGCCATGAACTGCCCGCCGACCGCAAGGAAGGCGAGGGAGACGAGGTGTTTGGCAAGGCCGTCTGAGATCCGGCACCCGCTGGAGGCCGAACATGCGCCGGAAAACCGATCGACGCGAATGGCTGGGCGCCACCACGGCGGGTTCCATCGTCGCCGGCGCCATGGCCGGCGGCGCCCCTCCGGCCCAAAACGCCATCGCCTCGGAAAACCGCAGGCCGGGGACCGCGGGCTGGCAGCTCAACTACGCCCGGTTCGATTCCTCGGCCAAATACCGCTCGTCGCTGATCGAGGGATACGCCTCGCGCGCCAGCGTGCGGCCCGGCCAGTCGCTGTCGTTCTGCGTCAGCGTCCAGAAACCCGGCCCCGTGACGATCGACATCTACCGCATGGGCCATTATCAGGGCCTCGGTGGCCGGCACATGACCCGCCTGGGCCCCTTTGATTCGAGGCCCCAGCCCACACCGCCGGTCGGTCCCATGCGCCTGCGGCGGTGCCAGTGGGAACCCGCCTGCGAGTTCCGCGTGCCCGCCGACTGGACATCGGGTGTTTACCTTGGCAAGTTGTCCGCCGGGCACCACAGGTACCAAAGCTACATCATCTTCATCGTCACCGACGACAGGCCTTCGGAAATCCTCTTCCAGTGCAGCACCAACACCTGGCAGGCCTACAACAAGTGGCCCGAAACGCACTCGCTTTACGACAACGACCGGCCCGACAGGAAGCCCCTCGTCTCGGGGGTGCGCGCGTCGTTTGATCGCCCGTACGCCAAGTATCCCCAGGTGGTGGATCATCCGCTTTCCCTGGGTTCCGGCGAATTCCTCCTTTGGGAATTCCCGTTCGCGTTCTGGCTCGAACAACACGGCCACGATGTCCGCTACTGCGCCAACGAGGATGTCGACGCCGGCGGCGCCGATTTCATCGCCAAGTCGCGGGCGTTCCTGTCCGTCGGGCACGATGAATACTGGACCCGGAAGCAGTACGACTCCTGCCTCGAGGCGGTCAGGCGTGGCGTGAATTTCGGATTCTTCAGCGGCAACTCGGTCTGCTTTGTCATCGACTCGCCTGAACCCCGCGTGATCGAACGCGTCGGCCGCTACGGCGGCATCCGTCCGGGTGAGGAACGCCACATGGCCGACCTGCCTGTTCAGGCGCCCACCGAGGCGGCCCTCATCGGCGCCCAGACGGTCTCGCCCTTCAACGGCTCAGGCGACTGGACGGTGACCAACCCGGCCCATTGGATCTTCGAGGGCACGGGCATGAAGAAAGGCGATTCCATCGCCGGCCTTGTGGGCTGGGAGTTCCATGGCGATCCCGCGCCGATTCCGGGAATTGAGGTGGTGGCCGCAGGAACCACGATCAATGGCGGGCTCGCGCCATCGCATTACGAGGCCACCATCTACCCCGGCCCGAAAGGCAACACGGTCTTCAACGCCAGCACCATTTTCTGGGCCATGGGGTTGAGTTCCCCGCCCGGTCACATCCTTCCGTTCGTTCACGACGGAAGGCCGCTCGGGCCCGACCCAAGGGTGCAAAGAATCACCTCGAACCTGCTGGCCCGATGGCGGCAGCGTTGATCGCGGATTATTGACCGCGGCCGGCAACCGGGCTCCCGGCCCCGACCTGCAGGTCAGATCTTCCCTTCGCGGCCAAGCTGGTGGAAATAATGTTCCACCTTGTCCTGGTTCTCCAGGAGCCAGTCGATTGAAGGCTCGCGATTCATCGCCTTGGCGAGAACCTTCACCGTGGCCTCGCGGTGCACTCGGAAAAGCTCGTCATGATTGATCTTCTTGGGTGACAGCTTGAGGACCGACGGATCCAGCCACACCGAGTAGATGATTCCCAGTTCCTCGGCCTTGGACTTGGGAATGATCCCCTGCCTGACGGCGTCGAGCACCCCGTGGGCGATTCCCGCCTGCACCGTGCCCATCAAAATGCCGGTGTACCTTGAGTTGTCCACGGTCACCTTGCTCACCATGAGCGTGGCGGGCTTCACCTGCGCGTCGGAATTGAGGATGGCGAAAACGCGGGTATGGCCCTTCACCTGGTCGCCCACCAGCGTGGCCAACGCGGTTCCCACCGGGCCGTCGAGTTCGCCGATCACGATCTCGGGTTCGGCGCACAGGTAAGCGTCGTCGCCTTCAACCAGGGCCTCGGCGGTTCGCAGGCCGATCCGTTCCGTTTTCTTCGCCATGATGGTTCTCCTTCGGGGTGTGGCTCAATCCTTGCCCGTGACAGGCTTGAACGCGAAAGGCTTGCCGCCCAGCACCTGGTCGGAGGTGATGGTCGGACAGACCGCCTTTTCCAGGTGCTCGATGAACAGCTCGGTTCCCCTGTGGTGCGACACCATCGGGGCGCGCGCGGGATTGTACATGCTGTCCGTCAGGTCTCGAACCAGCACGGCGTTCTTGCCGTTTTTCGACAACTGCCTCAGCCCGAAAGGCCTGCCGGCCACGCACATGTTCACATGCACTCCCACCAGAGCGACATTCCTGATGCCACGCTCCTCAAGGAGGTTCCAGACCTCGGTTCCCGAATCGGTGATGGCGTCGCGATCCTGGTCGATCTTGAGGACATCGATCTGCCGTGTCCAGGGCGCGCGGGGATTCAGCCCCTTGGCCTTGAGTTCGGCGGCCCAGGCGGCATGCTCGGCCGGGTCGTCATCCTCGCCGCCGTCGGACTGGTCGATGGGGTACTTGAGCTTTTCCTCCGCGGGAATGCTCTTGCACCAGGCGCCGATCCCCTCGGGCAGGTTGGGTGCCTTGGCCGCGGCCTGGGCGCGCTTGCGGGCGGGCGTGTCGGCATAGGGCTTCATGCAGTCGCTGGGAGAGTGGATGATCAGCGCGCCGGCGTCGCGGCAACGCGTCAGGAACTCGTTCACGCGTGGCGCCATTTCCTTTTCCCGCCTCACGGCGTTGAGGCAATGGTGCAGGTCCCACATGTCGCAGACGATCACCGCCATCCCCTTGGGATTCCAGCTTTCCTTGCGGGTCGCGACCGCGCCGTCGGCCGACCGGGACTGCAGCGTCAGTTGGAAGGGATCCGCGCCCGGGCCGGCGAACAAAGCCATGAGAAGTACCGGACTCATTTCACACCTCCGATGGGCAGCAGCCGCAGGCACACGGGCTTTCCAACCTTGACTGAAACGCCGGTGGGCTTGGGTACGCCCGTCGCCTGGTCGATCGCGAAAACGATGATCGAGTCGGCGTTCTGGTTGCCCACCAGCAACCATTTGCCGGTCGGATCGACGATGAAGTTGCGGGGTTCCTTCACTCCCTCGGAGGCGAAGCCGGCGAGGGTGAGCTTGCCGGTGGCCTCATCGACGCGGAACGCCGCGATGCTGTCCCCGCGCCGGTTCGAACCGTAGATGAACTTGCCCGACGGGTGAGCCACCACCTCGGCGGTGTAGCTGGGGCCCTTGTGCCCCCCGGGAAGGGTGGAGATGGTTTGGTACTCGGCCAGGGCGCCCGTCGCGGCATCATGCCGGAAGGCGGTGATGGTGTTG
>JAGWVO010000160.1 GCA_018970845.1 Planctomycetota bacterium | reverse complement strand
TTGTCGGTGCCGGCCGTCTTGGTTCCCTGAGGGGAACCCGCTGGTCGCGAAGCGCCGGGAGTCGGATTGGCAACCGGTTTGTTGGCGGGGGTTCCCGATGGAGTGCCCACGGGCTTCGCCGCGGGGTTGGAGCCAACTGGCTGGGTACCGCCCACCGGCGCCTTTGCGGATTCCTTGACCTGCGGAATGGGCCGAGGTTGGTTGGGCGTGGCGGCATCCTTTGGCTGGACGGATGAAGGCTTCGGCGGAAGGCTTCCTTGAGTCGGATTCGGGTTCACGGGTTCCTTGGGAGTGTCCTTCCCGGTCCCGGGCCTGGCATCCTTGGAAGAATCCTTCGACGGTTCCTTGAGCCCCTGTTTTCCCTTGGGCGAGTCCTTTTCGGGCATGGCCTTGGGGTTATCTTTTGGCAGGTCCTTTCCTTGTGCGGGTTTGGCATCCTTGGGCAAATCCTTGAGCCCTTGTTTTCCCTTGGGCAAGTCCTTTTCGGGCATGGCCTTGGGGTTATCCTTTGGCAGGTCCTTTCCTTGTGCGGGTTTGGCATCCTTGGGCAAATCCTTGAGCCCATGTTTTCCCTTGGGCGAGTCCTTTTCGGCGGCGGGCTTGGGGGTGTTATTGGCCGGTGCCGCGGGTGTAGCCACCGGTTTGGTGGCAATCGCGCCGGGCTTGAGCGGACGGACCACCACCTGGGATGTCGGAATATCGGTCTTTTGCGGCGGCGGCGCGTTGTTTTTCAGGACAACCTTGCCTTGCTGTCCCGCCGGAACGATTCGCACCGTGTCGCCAGCCTGCCTGACAAGCGGAGTCTTGGGCCCGTTCGCCGGGGCAAGCGCGAGTGCCGGCGCCGTGGCCGGTTTCCCCTGCGCCCGGAGGCGCCCGTAATCCTGCACGCCAGCCACCCATGCCTGGTCCCGGGCCTGCCTGTAGTAGGCGAATATCGGGTCGGGCCTGTACATCGGCCGCTGGGCCGCCCAGAAAACGAATCCTTGGTTGACATAAACAGGGGTGAAATAGTTGCCAAAGTAGTAATTTCCAAATCCGGGCCGTGAGAAAAGTCCGCAGGACAGGTCGCTGTTCACGATCACCACCGAAGGCCTGTGGAAGAAACCCGGCCGGACAACCACCGCGGGCGGGTAATACACCGGCGCGTAAATGACCCCGCGATATTCGAGGGGATAATCCCAGTAGCCCTGCACGAACACGAAGCCTCGCCTGGTGAAGACCCAGCGCGCCGGATTCCAAACCCAGCCGGGGCGGTAGGAAATCCATGTTCCCGGCCTCCAGACCCAAACGCGGTCGCGCCTGACATGGAACCCGGGAGCCCAGATCATGTCGGCGCGTGGGGCGGGGATGCTGGGGCCGATGTCAAGGGAGGCGGGTGGCTGGTCCGATTCGGGTTCCTGATCAACCTGTTCCTCGGCCTGCCAATAGCCTGAATACCAGCGCCAACCACCCGATTCCTGCTGAAAATGCCCGGGAATCCATTTCTGGCCGGGGGGAAACTGCCTCCAGAAGCCACTGATCCATAGGTAATCATCCCGGTCCGCATCGTGGTGCCAATAACCGTCTATCCAGGCGACATTGTCACCTTCTGGCTTATCCTCCGGCGGTTCCTCGCGAATGGCCTGGGGAGGTTGCTTGGACAACAGGGGGCCGCGAACGCTCTTGGCATCCAACGGTTGGGCGAAGGCCTCGTGAATGGGGCCCTTGTCGGCCGTCTGGCCATCCTGGACGGGGTATGAGGCGAGCGTCAGGCAGGTGATCCAAATCATCGGAGGAGCCTCCTGGTTGGGGTGATCATTTGGTATACGCACCCATTTCCGCTAATTGCACCTTCCGCACAAGATTACGCATGTTGAAGCCAATCGGTTGATTCCACGAACGAAAAGGGCCGCGCCGAATGGCGCGGCACCCTCGAATATTCAACTCAAACGGGAATTCAGATCTTGGCGGCCCGCTTGAGCGCGGCAGCCTTGTCGGTTTTTTCCCATGTGAAGCTGGGCAACTCGCGGCCGAAGTGACCGTGACGGGCGGTTTCCCGATAGATCGGCCGACGCAGATTGAGAGTTTCGATGATGCCCTTGGGCGTGAGCAGGAAATGCTCACGGATCAATTCGACAAGGTCATTGTCGCTGATGCCGTCGGCGCTGGTTCCATTGGTGTTGACCCAGATGTTGAGCGGATCGGGATACCCGATCGCGTAACTCAACTGAACCTCGCATTGCCGAGCCAATCCAGCCTTGACGACATTCTTGGCGATGTAGCGGCAAATGTACGCGGCGCTGCGGTCGACCTTGGTGGGATCCTTGCCGCTGAAGGCGCCGCCGCCATGCCTTCCGCGACCGCCATAGGTGTCGACGATGATCTTGCGGCCGGTGAGTCCGCAGTCGCCATGGGGGCCGCCGGTGAGGAAGCAACCGGTGGGGTTCACATGGCACGAAATGTCGTTGGGGCCAAGCTTGGGCAGTTTCTTGCCCGGGGGAATCATCACCAGGTTTCCCTTGATCAGGTCGGGCCTGTCTTCCCTGAGCACGGGCTTGATGATCTTGTCGATGACCTCCTCGCGCGCCTCGTCGGTGAAGTAGTCCTGCCCGCCCTTGCGGGTCATCACGGCGCGGGTGTGCTGGGTGGAGAGGACAACGGTGTGAACGCGGTGGGGCGTGCCGTCGGCGTTGTACTCGATGGTGACCTGGCTCTTGGCGTCGGGGCGCAGCCATTTCAGCTTGCCGGTCTTGCGAAGGTCGGCATGGTGGGCCACCATCCGGTGGGCCAGGTCGATGGGAAGTGGCATCAAGGTGGGGGTTTCGTCACAGGCGAAACCGAACATGAGTCCCTGGTCGCCGGCCCCGCCATTGTCAACGCCCTGGCTGATGTGCTGTGACTGGGAGTGGACCCGGCAGTCCACCTGGCAGGAATCGGCCGTGAAGCCGATCTCCTCGCGTTCGGCCTCATCCTTGGCGACATAGCCGATCTCACGGATCACATCGCGCACCATTCCGTCGACCGCCTCGCGCGACAATGGGGCGCCCGTGGTGATCTCGCCCGCCACCACCGCGAGGTTGGTGGTCACCATGGTCTCGCAGGCGACACGGCTCTTGGGGTCGTGTTTCAGGCAGAAGTCGAGGACGGCGTCGCTGATCTGGTCGGCCACCTTGTCGGGATGACCCATGGAAACCGACTCGCTTGTGAAGAGATAGCGCTCGCTCACCGTCCGCTCCTTGGCTTTGACTACGGGAATTCAGACCAACCATGACCTTGGGAGTATAACAAAGGCCGGGATGCCGGCCAGTTATTCATCCGACGGGGGAGGCCCAACGAATGTCGCGACCGTTGGTGTTGATCAGTGCCGTGGGCCTCACCGGGCGATTGCTGCCGATGGCCCCGCGCCTTTCCGCGCTCGCCGGAAAGGGTTGGGTTCGCCCGATGATCGAACCCCTTCCAGCGGTCACCTGCACCGCCCAGGCCACCATCCTCACCGGCAAGCCGCCCTCGGCGCATGGAATCGTTGGAAACGGCTGGTTTTTCCAGGACACGGCGGAGGTGCGGTTCTGGCAGCAGTCGCATTCCCTCATTCAGGCCCCCACCCTCCCGGCGATCCTTCGGTCCGCCAGGCCCGACTTGAGGCTGGCGAACATGTTCTGGTGGTTCAACCAGGGTGGACCCTACGACCTGGCCGTGACTCCGAAGCCCTTTTACGGCGCCGATGGTTCGAAGGCATTCGCCATCGATGGCTCACCCCGTTCGTTGCCGGTTGACTTGGAGCGGGTTCTCGGTCCTTTTCCATTCCCGTCGTTCTGGGGACCCAAGGCCGGCTTGCCCAGCACGGATTGGATCGCCCGCGCTTCAGCCCGGGTCTTGGAAAGGGAGCGGCCCGACCTGTTGTTGGTTTACCTGCCGCACCTCGATTACCAGCCGCAGCGCGCCGGCCCATCCGGGTGCGACATGCGGGCGCTTGTGGCGGAACTCGATGCGGCGTGCGCGCCGCTGATGGATGCCATCGACGGCACCGGCGCGGCAACCTGGGTCGTGGGAGAATACGGGCATTGCGACGCTGGACTTCCGGTTTTCATCAACAGGGCCCTGCGCGCCGAGGGATGGCTTGAGGCAAGGGACGGTCCCTATGGCGAAACGCTCGACACCTTCGCCTCGAAGGCTTTCGCCGTCTGCGACCACCAAATCGCCCATGTGAGGGTGAAGGACCCAGGCATGGTGCCAAAGGTCTCCTCTTTCCTCGCCGGCATCGAGGGAGTCGCCGAGGTTCTCGGGGGAGCCGAGCGGATTCGTGCCGGCCTTGATCATCCCCGATCGGGCGAGGTGATCGCTTTTTCAACGCCTGGCGCCTGGTTTGCCTATCCGTATTGGAACGATGACGCCAGGGCCCCCGATTTCGCCCGCACCGTCGACATTCACAGGAAACCGGGGTACGACCCATGCGAACTGTTTGTCGATCCGAAGATACCTTTTCCTATGCTGAAGGTGGCCCGTAAGCTGTTGGCGCGAAAATTGGGTTTCCGAGCGCTGATTGATGTGATTCCGCTTGATGCCAGCCTGGTGAAAGGCAGCCATGGGCTTCGCGCCGGAACCGATGCCGATCGGCCCGTGCTGATCGGCGAGGGGCCGGAACCCGCCGGCGGCCCGGTGGATGCCGCATCCGTTCTAGACCTGCTGCTTCCGCACTGGGGGCTTTCGCGCTGAGGCGATGAAATGTGCCGCGGTGCTGGCCCTCGCCGATTCCCTGTTTACAATCATGGATTCCCGGGCACTGGTCCGGGGCCAGTGCCTTATTGGAGTACCTCTTCATGACCCGTGTCCGGATTGCGATGTTCGTTGTCGCCGCGTGCCTTGGGCTGAGCACCCCCGCGGTGGCCGAGGTGAAATTGCCCGCCGTGTTCAGCGATCACATGGTGCTGCAACGCGACAAGCCGATCCCCGTGTGGGGTTGGGATGCTCCCGGCACCGAGGTGACGGTGACCCTTGGCGAGGCGAAGGCCACCGCCAAGGCCGATGACAAGGGCCTGTGGAAGGCTTCGCTGCCCGCGCAGAAGGCGAACGCCACCGGGCAAAAGCTGGCGGTGAAGGGAACAAGCGAGAAGTCGTTCTCGGATGTCCTGGTGGGCGAGGTTTGGCTCTGCTCGGGACAGTCGAACATGGAGTGGACTGTCGCCGCCTCCGACAATCCCCAGCAGGAGATCGCCAAGGGCGACCACCCGCTGATCCGGCACATCAAGATTCCCCATCGTCCGTCAGCCAAGGCTGAAACCGATGTCCAAACCAAGGGCTGGGAAGTCGCTTCCCCCAAGACGGTGGCCCAGTTCACCGCGGTGGGTTACTACTTCGCCGTCAACCTTCGCAAGGACAAGGACCTGGCCGGAGTGCCGGTGGGCCTGATCGGTTCCAACTGGGGCGGCACCCGCATCGAGCCCTGGACCACGCCCGAGGGTTTCCAGGCCGTTCCCGCCCTCAAGAATATCGCGGACAAGCTGTCCGACTATCCCGCTAAGGACGCCAAGGGCAACATCAATCACCAGTCACCTTTGGCTCTCTACAATGGCATGATCGCCCCGCTGGTGCCCTATGGCATCCGCGGCGCTCTCTGGTATCAGGGAGAATCGAACAATGGCGAGGGAATGCTCTACGCCGACAAGATGAAGGCCCTGATCCATGGCTGGCGCAAGCTGTGGAGCGACGAGGCGTTGCCCTTCTACTTCGTGCAGATCGCGCCATTCACCTACAGGAACACGAACCTTCCCTACCTCTGGGAGGCGCAACTGGCCGCTTCGAAGATTCCCGGCGTCGGCATGGCCGCCACGATGGACATCTCGAACATCAAGGACATCCATCCCAAGAACAAGCAGGAGGTGGGTCGCCGCCTCGCGCTGATCGCCCTGGCCCGCACCTACGGGCGCGAGGGCCTGGTGATCTCAGGCCCCTTCTACAAGTCCATGAAGGCCGAGGGCGGCAAGGCTCGCATCAGCTTTGATGGCGTGGCCGGCGGCCTCGCCTCACGCGATGGCAAGGAACTGAGTCACTTCACGGTTGCCGGTCCGGACAAGAAGTTCGTGCCCGCCAAGGCCGTGATTGAGGGCAATGAGGTGGTGGTGAGCGCCGAAGGCGTTTCGGAAATTGCCGCCGTGCGTTTCGGTTGGGCTGAGACGGCAGAGCCAAACCTGGCCAACAAGGAAGGCTTGCCCGCCTACCCGTTCCGCACCGACGATTGGAAGTAATCGCAACGGGCGAATGAGCTTCCGTGACCGCCGCCTTTTCCGGGCGGCGGTTTTTTTCTTGGCCGCGAAATATGACCGTCGCATAATTCATGTGTCATTCAATTCTGTTTTCATGTTCAGGTTCATCGAGGATGCATCATGAAGTATGCGCGCCGTTCCAGCGGATTCACGCTGATTGAGTTGCTCGTGGTGATCGCCATCATCGCCGTGCTTATCGGCCTGCTGGTTCCCGCGGTTCAAAAAGTCCGCGAGGCCGCCAACCGCATGAAGTGCACCAACAACCTCAAGCAACTTGGCTTGGGCTTGGCCAGCCATCATGACGCCCAAGGCACCTTTCCGGCCGCGGGCTTCAACGGCGGGGCGGCCGGAACTTCGACGGCGCCGGGGGTTTCCTGGCACGCCCTCATCCTTGCCTACATCGAGCAGGAGGCTATCGGCAAGCAGGTGAACACCACCCAGCAAAGCTATGTGAGCGCCACGGCACCCAATAGCAACCAGGCCCTTGGACAATACTCCATTCCCGTGTTCACCTGCCCCAGCGCCACCAAGTCCGAGTCGGTCAGCACGATCGACCTGCCGGTCGTGGGAGGCGCCATGGCCCGGGCCACGCATTATGTCGGAAACGCCGGCCCCAAGGGCGTCAATCCGCTCAACGGACAGGCTTACGCCATCAACAACGCCGGGGCGAGTCAGGGCGGTCTGGCGGCCGATGGGCTCCTTCCCTACATGCCCACGGTGACGGCGACGGCCAGTCCGGCACCCAAGTCGGTTGGGATCAGGATTGCCGACATCCTGGATGGCACCAGCAACACCCTGCTGGTTGTTGAAAGCTCGTTCACGGCCCTTGATTCCAACACCTATCGCAGTTGGGTTCGAGGCATCGGTTGGAACAACGACAGCAACAGTTCGAAGAACATTGCCAACGCCATGAATGTCCAGAGCTACACCACCACGGGAACCTACAACGATGTCAGCATGGGCAGCAACCATTCGGGCGGTTGCAATGTCGTTCTGGGTGATGGCAGTTGCCGGTTCCTGCGCGCCTCGATCGACCTCAACAATGTGCTGAAGCCAATGGCCAGCCGTGCCAGCGGCGAGGTTTTCTCGATCGATTGATCTTGCGGGTTCTTTTTCAAGCGCACATCAAACGGAGTCTTGAAGTGATTCACAGGCTGATGATCATACTTGTCGCCGCCATGTCAGGCATGGCGGGTTGCGGTGGAAACGAAGGCCCGCCCCGCCATCGTTTTTCAGGCGCGGTCAGCGTGGAAGGCCAGGCCGTGCCATTCGGTGAAATCATCATTTCGCCTGACGCTTCCAAGAAGAATTCCGGGCCCCAGGGCAGGGCACCGATCAAGGACGGCAAGTTTGACACGGCCTCCTCGGGAGGCATGGGGGTTGGCGGCGGGGCCGTCATCATCCGGGTCAATGGCCTCACGGGTCCTGGCGGAAAGACCGTCTGTGAACATGAATTCACGGCGGAATTGCCCCATGCTGATGAGAAGCGGGATATCAGCATCCGCAAGTCCGACGCCAACAATGCCAACAAGAACGCGAACAAGTCGGCACCCGAAATATGACAGGCGGTTTACCCGTGGCCCCGCGCCAGTGCGATGACTTCGGCGAGATTCTGCTGCCCATCCTTTCCGGTTGCCAATTTGAGAAATTAACAAAAAAATATTAAATTTATAGTATTTGTGGTTTTTGAGATGGTTTGTTTATGGATAACCGGGTTGGATGCGTGAATCAGTTGCCAAATTGAAGCTGGTTGATTTGAAGCGCGCCATTACCGGAAAGAACGAT
>JAGWVO010000159.1 GCA_018970845.1 Planctomycetota bacterium | reverse complement strand
CTGCTCGGCGCTTTCCCGGTCTCCATAGATGAGAACGAGGATGTCGCCCTGGAAGCCGGTGAGCTTGTGGGGGCGCTCGAACTGGTCTTCAAAGGCCAATGCGGGCGCGGGTGCCGGCTTGAGTGATACCACGCGGGCCTCGGGCGCCTGCGCCGAAGCGCTCGCCCCCCACGCGAACGCCAAGGCCATCACCAAGCTCCAAGCCTTCCGGACTCTCATGGGATCCCCCGGGGTTGGCGGCCGGCCGGGCGACGGGTGAGGAACGCCATGGCCACGACCAGGAACACGAAGCTGTAGGCGTAAACAACGGCGGCGCAGAGCGCGGCGCGGGCGATGCCGGCGCCTTGCCAGGTGGCGGCCTCGAGTCCGCGCAGGGCCCACGCGGTCGGCATGATCCAGCCGAGGTCGCGCACCCACCAGGGCAGCAGGAACGCCGGCAGCCAAAGGCCTCCCACCAGCGAGATCGCCAGAATGACAAGGATGGCGATGCTGCGCGCCCTCCCCTCGCTTCCGCCGAGGCTCGCCACCAACAGGCCGCACGACGCCGCCAGGCACGAAACGGCCAAGGCCACCAGCATGAGGCCCGCGATCGAACCCTTCACGGGAACGCCGAACACCAGCCAGGCGCATCCCAGCGTGAAGGCGATCTGCATGAGGGCGATGACCATCGTGGCGAGGGCGCGGCCGGCGATGATGGCCGTGGGCGATGCCGGCGAGGAGGCCAACCGGCGCCAGACGCCGCCGGCCCGCTCGCGCAGAAGCAGCAGGCCGCAATCCATTCCCATGAACAGCAGGTACTGGAGGGTCATGCCGCAGAAACTGTGGCCGAAGACGGCGCCATCCTGGTCGGCGGGGGTGGCCGCCTCGCGGACAATCCCGAACCGGTTTTCAAGCATGTCGACCAGGCTGGCGCCGCCCGCCTGCGGCAGGATGGACCGGCCGGCCTCGCGCAGGATCGCCTCGGTGGCGATGCCGGCGGCCCAGTTGGCTTCATACAGGCATCCGGGGGCGTGGCGCATCCGCGGCCTTTGGACCGGGGAACCGCCCCCGAAGCCCTCCGGAAGGGTGAGCACGACAGCCACCTGCTGCGACAGCAGGGAATCCTCGATTTGCGATGCCGACAGCGAGCGGACAGCCAGGTGCCTGTGCCCCTTCAACGCCTCGGCCACGCCGCCGGACATCGCCGAGCCATCCTCCACGACGAGGCCCATGGCCACCCGCTCGACCTGACCCCGGCTGCCGTTGCGAAAGATAAAGCCAAACAGGGCCGCCAACGCCACGGGCACCAGGAATGCCAGCATCGCCCCGCGCCAATCGGCCCGGAAGAGCAGGAGGTCCTTGACGGCGACATCGCGCGCCACGCGGAACCAGGAAAACATCTCAGGCCGCCTCCGCCCGTCGGGCCGAAGGTGGTGGAATCCGGGTGGAACCGTCGGACACCATGGCGGTGCGCATGATCTCCTCAAGCACCGTGGGGGCCTGTTCGCCCGTGAAATAGCCTGTCCGCGAGCGATACTGCCGGGTCAGGTCGTCGAGGGTTCCCTCCATGGCCAGCCGGCCCTCCCGGAGGATGGCGACGCGGTCGCACAGGGCCTGGGCCTCGTCGAGGTGATGGGTGGCCAGCACGACCGCCACGCCATGCCTCCTGAGCCTGCGAAGCACATCGAAGATGGCGTCGCGCGAGGCGATGTCGAGGCCTACGGTCGGTTCGTCGAGGAGCATCAGGCAGGGCTGATGGATGAGGGCGCACGCCAGGTTGAGCCGCCGCTTCATGCCGCCCGAGAAGGTGGAGGGGCAGCGGTCGGCCTGATGGGTGAGGTGGACGAAGTCGAGGGCATCGGCGACGCGCTCGCGAAGCTTGCGGCCATGAATCCCTTGGATCCGGCCGAAGAACAGGAGGTTGTTGAAGGCGCTTAGTTCCTCGTAAATGGCCAGGTCCTGGGGGACATACCCGATTTTCCGGCGGTACTCGGCGGGGGAGTCATCCTCGGAAACCCCGTCCACGCGCACCGTTCCGGTGCCGCGGACGCCCTGTCCCGCCACGGCGGCCATTGTCGTGCTTTTTCCAGAACCGTTGGGCCCCAGCAAGGCCAGGATGTGGCCGGCGGGCAAATCGAGGTCGAGTTGATCCACCGCGCGCCGGGCACCATACCAGACCGTGAGTTGGCGGATGCTCAACGCGCCTGCTGCCATGGTGCGACCTCTCCCCGCGAAAACCTGAATCCATGCCGTCCGTCGATGGATCGGGCGCGCGGGCAAGCCAACAGATTCATGCGTCCCGGGCCGGGAAATCAAGTGGACTTGGCAAGTGAGGATGCCCTACGAATACACATGAAGGCCATTGGCGCGTCATGCCCGGCCCGTCTGGAGTCCGAACATGTCCCGCGTCGTCATCGTTGGAGCCGGCCCCGGAGGCCTTGCCTCGGCCATGCTCCTGGCTCGGGCCGGGGTGGATGTCACGATCCTCGAAAGGCAGCCGCATGTGGGCGGCCGCACCAGCAGCCATGGAAGCGGCGGCTACACATTCGACCTGGGTCCGACATTCTTCCTCTACCCCCGCGTGATCGAGGAGATTTTCCGCGCCTGCGGCCATGAATTGCGCGACGAGGTCGACATGGTCCGCCTCGACCCCCAATACCACCTGGTCTTCGGTGGCGGCGGGTCGATGCGCGCCACCCCCGACATCGCCCGAATGGAACGGGAAATCGCCTCCATCAGCCCGGCCGATGCCCCGATGTTCCGCCGGTTCATGGAGGAGAACCGGGTCAAGATGGAGCGTTTCCGCCCGGTCCTGGAAAAGCCGTTCCACGGCCTTGGGGATGTGCTCACCTGGCCGATGATCCGCCTCCTTCCCCTGCTGAGGCCGTGGCTCTCCCTCGACCAGGAACTCGGCCGCTATTTTTCCGACCCCCGCGTGAAGCTGGCCTTTTCATTCCAGTCGAAATACCTCGGCATGTCGCCGTTCAACTGCCCGAGCCTTTTTTCGATCCTGAGCTTCCTCGAATACGAGAACGGCGTTTTCCACCCGATGGGCGGCTGCGGGGCCGTGAGCCAGGCGATGGCCCGGCTCGCCATCGACGCGGGAGTGAAGATCCGGCTCGGGGAGGCCGTCGAATCGCTCGAATTCGACGGCCGCAGGATCGTGGCGGCCAACACGGCCCAAGGCCGATACGCCTGCGACCGCATGGTGGTGAACGCCGACTTCGCTCACGCCATGACCAGCCTGGTGCCCGACAACATCCGCTCGAACTGGAACAACAAAAAGATCGAGTCGCGACGCTACTCCTGCTCGACCTTCATGCTTTACCTCGGGGTTGAGGGGACTTTTCCCGATGTCGAGCACCACACCATCTACATGTCCCGCGATTACGAGTCGAACCTCAGCGACATCGAGTCGAGGCACCGGCTTTCGGAAGACCCCTCGTTCTATGTCCACAATCCCAGCCGCATCGACCCATCGCTGGCCCCGCGCGGGCACAGTTCGCTTTACATCCTGGTGCCCGTGAGCCACCAGCACGCGAACATCGACTGGAAAACCGAGGCGCCGCGGTTCCGGGAGAAGGTTCTCGACCAGGTCCGTAGCATCGGCCTGCCCGACCTGCGCCCGCTCATCCGCCACGAACGGATGATCACGCCCGCCGATTGGGAAATCGGCCACGCCATCTACCGCGGCGCCACCTTCAACCTGGCCCACAACCTGGGACAGATGCTGCACCTGCGTCCGGGCAACCGCTTCGCCGACCTCGAGGGTGTCTACCTGACGGGCGGCGGCACGCATCCCGGGAGCGGCCTGCCGGTGATCTACGAGTCGGCGCGCATCAGCAGCAGGCTCCTGCTCCAGGACATCGGCCTTCCGTATGATCACTGCGTGGCCGAGGACACGGGGGCCCGCCCCTCGAACCTTCTGGGCCGCCTTTTCGCCGCCCGGGAATCCCGCGGCGAGAAGCACCAGATGACGGCTTGAAGCCGCGGCCACGGGAGAGAATCCGCATGGGACAGTCGTCTGGCAAGAGCGTCGCCGTCGTGGGTTCGGGCCTCGGGGGCCTCGCCGCGGCATGCACCCTCGCCGCCCGAGGCCACGATGTCACCATCATCGAGAAGAATCCCTGGCTGGGCGGCAAGGCCGCCGTGCTCGAGGCCGACGGCTACCGCTTCGACATGGGGCCCACCATCCTCACCATTCCCTCGGTGCTGAGGCGAATCTTCGGCGAGGCCGGACTGGCGCTCGAGGAACGCATGGACCTCGTGCGACTCGACCCCCAGTGGAGGTGCTTCTTCGAGGACGGCGGCGTCCTCGACCTCGCCCAGGACACCGAGGCGATGTCGTCCAACCTCGACTCGTTCTCGCCCGGCTCGTCGCAGGGCTACAGGAACTTCCTCGCGTTGTCCAAGCGCCTCGACGCCATCAGCCAGCGGTTCTTCTTCTGGAAGCCGATCGGCAATGTCTTCGACATGTTCGAGTGGAAGAACATCGTCAATCCGCGGATGCTCCTCGATGTCATCGCCATGCGCCCAGCCAGCACCGTGGCCGGCACCGTCCGCAAGCATGTTCCCGACCACCGCGTCGCCCAGATGCTCGACCACTTCACCCAGTATGTGGGTTCCTCGCCTTACGCTTCGCCCGCCGTGCTTTGCGGCATCGCCCACATGCAAACCGGCGAGGGCGTCTGGTATCCCGTGGGCGGAACCGGCGCGGTTCCCAAGGCCCTCGCCCGCCTCGCCTCCGAACTCGGCGTGAAGGTCATGACGGGCGCCGAGGTGACGGCGATCAACCAGCACCCCTCCGGCGCCGTCAGCGGCGTCACCTTGTCCACCGGCGAGTCGCTGCCGTTTGATGTCGTCGTTTCCAACAGCGATTCGGTGCGCACGCACCGCGAGCTTCTCAAGCCCGGCAAGGCATCCCGCAAGTTCGAGAATCGCCGATCTTACGAGCCGGCCTGCTCGGGTGTGGTGCTTTATCTCGGCCTCGACAGGCGTTACGAGCACATCGCCCATCACGACTTCGTCTTTTCCCGCGACGCCGAGGAGGAGTTCGACGCCATCTACCACAAGGGGGAACCGGCTCCCGACCCCACCTGCTACCTCTGCGCCCCCGCGATCACCGAACCCGGGGTGGCTCCGCCGGGAGGCGAGGCCCTCTATGTGCTGGTGCACACGCCCTACCTGAGGCCGCACCACGACTGGAAGCAGATGTTCCCCAAGTACCGCGAGGTGATCCTCTCCAAGCTCGAGCGAACCGCGGGCATGAAGGACATCCGCGGACGGATCCGGATGGAGCGCGCGCTCACGCCGCAGGACATCCACGACCGCTACCGCGTCCTCAATGGCGCCATCTACGGGCTTGCCAGCCATGGCCGGCTCAACGGGGCCTTCAAGCCCTCCAACCGCAGCCCCGATGTGCCGGGACTCTACCTGTGCGGCGGGGCGGCCCATCCCGGCCCGGGCATGCCGATGGTGCTGATGTCGGGCTGGATCGCCGGCGACACGGTCGACTCCGACCTCCGCGGGTCCAAGCCGCGCGCCGCGGCGCCCGCGACGGCCTGAACCGTGGCCGGCAGCGGACTCCCGACTCGGCAGGCATGGCTTGTCCGCTGGTTCGTGTGGTACTGCCGCACCTTCCTGCTGCCCAAGTCGTTCACGGCGTTCCGGCTGGCCAAGGCAAGGCCCGCCCCCGAGCCGCCCATCGACACGGCCCTGGTGCTCGTTTGCAACCATCCGTCCTGGTGGGACCCCATCCTGTGCGCGCTGCTGAGCCCGCGCTGGCCCGCCAGGGCCGACTACTGCCCCATCGACTCCAAGGCCCTGGCCGCCTATCCCCTCCTGCGCCGGCTTGGCTTCTTCCCGGTGGAACCGGGGTCTGTCCGTTCGGCGCGCGAGTTCCTCGAGACGGGCCACTCCATCCTCGCCGGGGCCGGAACCGCCCTGTGGATCACCGCGCAGGGGGAATTCACCGATCCGCGACGCCGCCCCGTGGAACTGCGCGCCGGCCTGGGCCACCTCCTGCGCCGGGGAGGCCGGTGCGTGGTGGTGCCCCTGGCGCTGGAATATCCGTTCTGGAACGAGAAGCTGCCCGAGGCGCTGGCCATGTTCGGCGAACCGCTGGAGGTGGCCGACGGCAAGTCCCACTCGGCCGATGAATGGACACAATTAATCTCCAAAAGACTTGAGAAGGCGCTGGATGAGCTGGCGGCGCTGGCCGAATCCCGCGACGCCGGGGCGTTCGAGACGGTGGTGGCCGGGCGAACCGGCGTGGGCGGCGTGTACGACTGGATCCGTCAGATTTGGGCCGCGTGCCGGGGAAAACGGTTCCACGCGGGCCATGATGCCGGCCGGAGGAACGCCTGACATGGATCCGCTCGCCTGGGCCGCGCTGGCCTGCCTGCCGTTCGCGGCGCTCCCGGCGCTGGTTTTCCTCGGCAACCTGCGGGCCTACAGGCCGCCGCCGGCCCCCGCGGGCGGCTTGCCATCCGTGTCGGTGCTGATTCCGGCGCGGAACGAGGAAAAGGCCATCGGCGAGGCCATCGGCGCCGCCTTGGCCGCCTCCGGCGGAATTGACGTGGAAATTGTGGCCCTTGATGACGGCTCCACCGACCGCACCCCGGAGATTGTGCGCGGCCTTGCCCGCGCCGACTCCCGCGTGCGGCTTGAGCAGGCTCCGCCGTTGCCGGCCGGCTGGTGCGGCAAGCAACATGCCTGCCATGTGCTGGCCTCGCGGGCCCGCCACGACCTCCTGCTGTTCCAGGATGCCGATGTGCGGCTTGAACCCGAAGCGATCGGGCGGCTGGCCGGTTTCCTGCGCGACTCGGGAGCCGACCTTGTCAGCGGCGTGCCCCGGCAGCAGACCGGAACCATCCTCGAGATGATCCTGATCCCCATGATCCATTTCGTGCTGCTGGGCTTCCTGCCCGTCAGCCGGATGCGGCAAAGCCGCAGCCCGGCGTTCTCCGCGGGGTGCGGCCAGTTGTTCCTGGCCACGCGCGAGGGCTACGAGAGGGCCGGCGGACACGCGGCCATCCGCGAAACGCTGCACGACGGCATCCGACTGCCGCGGGCGTTCCGGCAGGCCGGCCTGGGCACCGACCTCTGCGACGCCACGCCATTGGCCAGATGCCGCATGTACGAGGGAGCCATCGCCACCTGGAAGGGCCTGGGCAAGAACGCCACCGAAGGCCTTGGCAGCCCGGGAATGATCGTGCCGGCCACGATTCTCCTGCTGGCGGGCCAGGTGGCGCCATTCGCGATCATGGCCGCCGCCGTCGCCCAAGGGGCGCCATGGCCAGCCTTGGCCATCTCGGGGGCCGGCATCGTTTTGGCCTGGCTGCCAAGGTTCACCGCGGCGGTTGCCTACCGGCAAAGCTTCCCGGGCGCCCTGCTGCATCCGCTGGGCGTCGTCCTGCTGCTGGCCATCCAGTGGCAGGCTTTGGTTCGCAAGCAAATGGGACTGGGGTCATCCTGGCGGGGCAGGACCTACCCGGCGTGAACAAAGGCCCAAGCCCGTCATCGGGTTGACCCGCGACGCTCGACAAGACTTGCTGGGATGCGAATTACCTGCTGCCCCCCCTGATCGATTCCAGCAACTTGGCCATTTCCTTGGCGCGAACCGGCTCCCGCGCGATGCGATTGTCGGTTTCGCCGGGGTCTTCCTTCAGGTTGAACAATTGCCCCTTGGGGGCGTTGCCGCTTTCGGTGTTCGTGTTGGGAAACCTGGCGGGCCCGTTCCTGGGCTCGATGTATTTCCACGGCCCCTTGCGCACCGCCAGGCCGCCCGCCTGCTGCACAAGGACTTCCCTTCCCGATCGGTCGGTTCCCAGGAGCGCCGGGGAATGATCGCGGCCATCGGGCGTGGCACCCTGTGGAACCTTGGCGCCGCAGAGGGCCGCGAGGCTGGCCAGCATGTCGATTTGGCTGAATGTGGCATCGCTGACGGCGCCGGCGGCGATCGCCGCCGGCCAGCGAACCAAAAATGGAACCCGCGTGCCCCCCTCGAAAAGGCTCGACTTTCCACCCCGCCAAGGACCGGCGGGCTTGTGGGCGCCCAGCTTTTC
>JAGWVO010000158.1 GCA_018970845.1 Planctomycetota bacterium | reverse complement strand
AATGCCGTTGCCCGCGCAACCATCTTGAAAACATTCCTGTGCCCTTCCGATAGCCACACCATGCCTTTCACGACCACCGGAGTGCCCCTCACGATGGGGCCTTCCAACTACGCGGGCATGTACGGCCGGGGCGAGATTTCCGACGACCCCGGCCGCGGGGACGGCGTGCTGTACCGCAACAGCCGCACCCGCCTGGGTGACATCCTCGACGGCGTTTCCAACACGATCGTGGTGGGGGAGCGGAGCTCGAACCTTCTCAAGTGCGTCTGGGCCGGCATCGCTTCAGGCATGACATCGGTTCATCCCTCCGATCCGACCGTGGTGGAACCATCCCATCCGCTGATCCTGGGCCACACGGGCATCCTCGACCCGCTCGATCCGCCGCATACCCCCAACAGTCCCGTCGCCCATGTCGACGACTTCTGGAGCCGGCACCCCGGTGGCGCCAACTTCCTTCTTGGCGATGGATCCGTCCGGCAAGTCAACAACACGATCAGCCCCCGCGCCTGGGTCGCCATGGGCACGCGCTCCGGAGGCGAGGTTGTCTCGATGGACTGAATCAGGGTCCGAATAATTGAATTTATCGATATGACTTGATCTATTTCAACCGGTTAAGCGGCAAAAAAAAATCCCAATCCGGAAACAACGAGAGCGCTGGACGAGGCCAGGGATTCCACCTTTAGCGTTTATATAGGATTTACATCAATCTTTATTATCCAATGATTTGAAAATCGTCCGCAATGGGGTTGATTGCCAATGCCCCAGGTTTTCGAGGATTGACAGGGCCAGCCCTACCCCTGGCCGGCCTGTTCCACGATCGCGCAACCGTTGGCGATGGCCGCCTTGGGGTCGATCTGACGGGCGAGCGCGTGGCACCGGTCGCGCATGTCGAAATCGCCAAGAACCGCGCGCAAGACCGGCCCCAGCCTTCCCCTGAGGACCGCGCCGGGGCCGATCCACCTTCCGGCTCCCAGCCTCGTCACCCGCTCGCTGTTGTCGGGTTGGTCGTGGCAGAACGGCACGACGATTTGCGGAATCCCCGCCTGGAACGCCCGTGCCAGCGTGCCGACGCCGCCATGGTGGATCAGCGCCGCGCAACGGGGCAGCGTCTCCCCCATGGGGGCCCAACCCACATGGAGCGCCGTCGGGGGCAACTTGGCGGGCACCTGCGCCGGATCCTTGCTGAGAATGAGCAGCCGCCTTCCAAGCCCGACACACGCTTGAACCACCCTCTCGAGGATTTCCCGGCCGTGACGCATCGCGGAGCCAAGCGTGACGGCGACGGGCGGCGGCCCATCGGCCAAAAACCGGTGGAGGGCGCCGAGGTCGTCGCCCCGCCCGGCGTCGTCATGGAACAGGAAGCCGGCATGAACGGCTTGCGGGGGCAACGACGGGGGTGAACCGAACCAGCGCGGAAACGCCAGGAGAACCCGGTCGGGGCTGTTCCACCACCCGTCGAGGTACCGCGCGGTGGCCGGAAGGCCGGATTCCCCCCTCAGGGGCTCCACCAAGGGGCCGACAAGGGGATCGGCGATCCGCCGGTCGACGAGCCGGTAGGCGAGGCCGGGCAGCCACCTGACGATCAGGCCTTCTGGAAAGACCCGGGTGATCACCGGCGGTTGCCGGCGACACCGGAGGACAACGGGCGCCAGATGGGCGGTGACCAAGGGGAACCCCGCCTGCTCCCGCGCCACGCGTGCGCCGAACGCCAGGGACGAGGCCACCACGACGGCCCGGCCGGGGCCCGAGACGAACTCGCGCGCGAGGTCGCGCTGCCGGCGCACCATGGCCGCGGCGCCGCCATCCCCGAGGATGACACGGATGCCATGCCTTGGCTTCCAAAGGTCGGGATTGGAGGTGAGGCGGTCGTAGTCCTCGGGGGAGCCCATCGGCTCGAAGCCGCACGAGGCGCGGGCCACGGCGGAGGCGTGAACGGGGCTGGCGGCGATCGTCACCCGCCAGCCGCGCTCGCGCAGGCCCTTGCCCAGCGCCAGAAAGGGGAAGACATCGCCGGCGCTGCCGATGCCGAACAGCAGCGCGCGCATGGAGGCGCCCCCCGGCGGCGGATCAGTGCTGGGGAATGGCGACCCTTTCGCCGCCCTTCATGGCCGATTCATGGGCGCAGATGCCCACGAGCGTCCAGTTGGCGCTGGCGCGGGCGTCGGGGAAAGCCGGCTGACGGCCCAGGGCCGCCATGAGGAAGTTGTGGACCAGGTGCGGATGGGAACCACCGTGGCCGGCGCCCTGCAGGAAGCTGAGGTGCGTGGCGTCGTGGATGGCGCCGGTGTACTTGCGGATCGCCTCGGGCAACCTGCCGGCGAAGTCGGGCACCTTGACCCGGCGGGGAATCTGCGGCTCGGGAAGGCCGCGCATGTGAAGCACCGGTTCCTCGCCCTCGACCTGCTGCCACTCGAACGAGACATTCGAGGCCGTGACATCGAAGCTTTCGCGGTACTGGCGGGCCGTGTCGAACAGGCTGCGGGTGACCTCGGCGACGACATCGCTGCCGCCGATCTTGAATGTCGCGGTCTCGATGGCGAACGGACTGCCGTACTTGGGAATCAACTCCTCGCGGATGCGGCCCGAGCCATGGCAGACGACGCTTTCGGCCAGGGCCACCTTTCCCCTGGCGGGATCGCTGAGCACGGCCAGGCACGGGCTGACGCAGTGGGTGGCGTACCACATGGGGGGCAACCCGGGCCAGTAGTCGGGCCAGCCGTCCATGTCCTGCTGGTGGCTGCCGCGGAGGAACTGGATGCGGCCCAGGGTTCCGCGGTCGTACAGGTCCTTGGCGAAGAGGTACTCGCGGCTGTAGACCACCGTCTCCATCATCATGTAGGTCTTGCCGACCTGCTTCTGGAGCTTGACGATCTCGGCGATCTCCTCCTTGGTGGTGGCCATGGGCACGGTGCAGGCCACATGCTTGCCGGCCTTGAGCGCCTTGATCGTCTGGGGCCCGTGGTCGGGAATCGGGCTGTTGATGTGGACGGCGTCGATGTCCGGATCCTTCAGAAGCTCGTCGTAGCTCGCGTAGGCCTTGGGAACGCCGAACTGCTTGGCGCAGCGTTCCAGCTCGGCCTTGTTGCGGCGGCAGACGGCGACCAGGTCGGCGTCGGGATGATCCTGGTAGATGGGGATGAACTCGGCGCCGAAACCAAGGCCGATGATGGCGACGCGCAACTTTGACATGGAATCACTCCAGCAAGGGATGCCAAAAAACGGGGGAGGAAACGGGTCGCGTTTCCTCCCCGACGGACTGGCGTGTCAGTCGTGGCCGATGTGGACCTGCTTGTAGCCGCCCGTGGAGGCGAAGTAGCCGATGAGCAGCAGGTAACCGATGGCCATGAAGGCCGGCACGAAGGCGGTGTAGATGAGCGCCATCTGGCCGCCGTACATCCGGGCGTCGGCCACATTCTTGGCGTCTTCCTTGGCGTGCTTCTCCTCGGTTTCGGTCCACCAGGAATTGAGCTTCTTGGTCTCGTCGACGATGTTGCCCTTGGCGCCGGCCTTCTCAAGCGTCGCGAGGTCGGCGAGCAGGCCCTTGTTGTCGCCCTTCTCGAGCACGGTCACCTTGGAACCGTCAAGCCCGTTGATGGGGGGCAATCCGGGAAGCGGGGCGCTGGCGGCCGGAACCTTGAACCGCTCGTAGGCCTCCTTGTCGACCGACTGGAGCTTGGTGGAGGCGAAATAGTCCTGCTTGTAGCCGATCACCGGGCCGCCCAGAAGGCCGGCGGAGAGCATTCCAACGCCGCCCATGGCGCCCATGGTGAGGGCGCCGCCCTTGGGAAACCGCTCGGAAACCACGCCCAGCATGGTCGGCCAGTAGAAGGTCTTGCCGATGCCGTACACGGTGGCGGCGACCACGCACAGGGCCACGCCCGTGACATTGCCGAGCATGAGCAGTCCGGCCGTGCCGAAGATCGCGCTGGCGAACAAGAGCCCCAGCGGATTGATCTTGTGGACGATCGGGCCGGCGAAGAATCGCAGCACGAACATGAGGCCCGATGTCCAGATGAACAGCCACAGGCCCGATTCCTTGCTTTCGAGGATTCGTCCGGTGATGTTGCCGATCCAACTGTCGGTTCCGAGTTCCACATAGCCGACACAGGCATGCAGCACGAGCAGGAACAGCAGGATGGGGCTGGCGAACTGGAGCAGCATGGTGCCGATCTCCACGCCCGAGGCGCTGGCCTCCGACTTGGGGAACTTGCGGCCCAGCATCAGGGCGCCATAGGCCACGGTGGGCACGAGGAAGGTGGCGAGCTGCCAGGTCCAATGCACATTGCCGACGCGGTCGAACCCGAGGCCGAGCAGGGCGCCCAGGATGAGTCCGCCGGGCCAGCCGGCATGCAGGATGTTGAGCCAGTGGGTGCGGTTCTTGGGGAACAGCGTGGCGGTGAGCGGATTGATGACCGCCTCGCAGGTGCCGTTGCCCAGCGCGAACAGCCATGTCGAGATGTTGAGGCAGTAGAACACGCCGTCCTTGCCGTACTGGTTGTAGATCGGAGCCGCGAGGAAGGTGACCAGGGCGCTCGACAGGTGCAGCACGAACGCCAGGGCCATGAGAGGGCCGTAGCCGATCTTGTCGGCGACGAACGACAGCACGATGATCGTCACGCCGAAGCCGGCAAGCCCGCCGCCCGTGATGGTTCCCAGTTCCGACTGGGTGAAGCCGAACTCGCTGGCCCAGTTGCCGAGGATGGCTCCCCGCACCGAGAAACCGATGCCCGCCGCGATGAGCGTCAGGAAGCTGGCCCAGAACAGCACCATTTCGTTCGTGCCGACATGGTCCTGGGTGTCGGCGGCGGCCGAATGGCCCGCCAGATTGTTGTGATCCATGCGCAACCTCGCCTGGGGAAAGGAAAAAGGCTCCCGCGACCTGGGCGTCGCATCCGGGTATTGGGGGATATGCTAGTGGACCGGACGGGGGTTCGTCCAAGGAAAACAGGCCGGCCAGATCACTCCCGACGGGCTTCCGGCCACGAACGGACCACCTTGCCCCGCCGGTCCTTGAGCCGGATCTCCCCCAGGGAGATGGCCCCCTTGTCGGCCGAGGGATCGATGCGAAGCGCCACGATCGGCCCCTCCACCGGCAGTTTCAGCTCCACGGGCTGGTCCTTGCCATCATGGGCCGGCTTGAACACCACCGACCTGTCGCGATGGAAACCTTTGTCGTCCGCCGTTTGCCAAAACACCTGGGCCGGTCCCCTGCTCGTGGAATTGAACACGAGGCTCAGGGTGTAGGGCCCCTGGGCCGCCGGGATGCCTCGGGCCACCACGAACGGGTCTCCTCCGCTGGATACCATTTGCAGCCTGCCGTTGTTCCACACGGCCTTGGCATCCTTGCTGGGGTGCCAGTCGCCCGCGGCCGGGGTTGCCCCGCGGTAGGCCGGATTGGCCTTCGGAACCACGGCGCCGGTGTCCTTGAGGAAGGAGGAGATCAAACCGTTGAGTTCCGCCGCCATGGCGGGCTGCTCCGCCAGCAGGTTGCGGGTTTCGCCGATGTCGGAATCCAGGTTGTAAAGTTCCAGCCTGTCGGTCTGGTCGTCGTTGCGGGCATAGAAGCGGATCAGCTTCCAAGGCCCCTTGCGCACGGTCGTTCCGGGCCAGAAACCCGGCTTGTCCATTTCGGCCGCCTCTCCCCCATGGGGAAAGTGGACGAACAGCGCCTCGCGACACTCCCGGCCTTCGGACAACGCCGGCCATTGGTTGACGCCATCGGTGCGCGCCACCTTCTCCCTGCCGACCTTCGTCATGGCGGTGAGCGTCTCGAACCAGTCGACGCTTGAGAACTTCCGCTCCAAGGTTCCCGGTTTCAGCCTGCCCGGCCAGGCCACCAGGCAGGGCACCCGGGTGCCTCCCTCGTAGTTCGACGCCTTGCCGGAGCGCAGCGGCGCGTTGCTGGTGGCGGGAATCTCCTCGTAGCCCGGCGGGTTGGTTGACTTGGGCGGGTAAGCGAACCCGCCGTTGTCGGAGGTGAACACCACGATGGTGTTGTCGGCGACACCCGCCTTGTCGAGCGCCTCCATCAGCGCGCCTACGGCCTCGTCCATGTGGCTCAGCATGGCGGCATAGAGCGGATTTCTCTGCGCCGCCTTGGGGTCGGCGGTTTTCCTGAATTCCTCCACGCGGGTCGCCTCGGCGTTCCAAGGCCCGTGCACCGAGTACATCCAGAAGTTGATGTAAAACGGCTTGCCCCGGTTCGACTGGATGAACTCACCGGCCTTGCCGGCCATCCACAGGTCGATGTGCTCGCCGGGCCTGCCCGCGAACTCCTTGTCGCCGACAAATTTCCAAGGGGCAAGGTATCCGCCGCCCGGGCCCGCGGCGCGCGGGGTGTGCGGAATGTCGGCATCGAATCCGCGGTCGCGCGGTTCGTAGCCCTTGCCATGGCCCAGGTGCCATTTGCCGAAGTGGGCGGTGGCGTAACCGGCGTCGTGGAACACATTGGCCAGCGTCGTGTATTCGGTCTTCAGGCGCGTCAGGCTGTCGGCCACCAGCGCCCTCTGGTTCGGGTTGCCCGGCGACAGCCTCTTTTCCAACTGCACTTGTGGCAAATGGCACACCGGCGCGGTGATGCCGGTGCGGGCCGGATACAACCCCGTGAGGATGCTCGAACGCGTGGGCGAGCAGAGCGGACTGGCCGCGTGGTACTGGGTGAGGCGCACCGAACGCTTCGCCAGGCGCGCCAGGTTCGGCGTCCGGTGGTAGAGGCTGCCGTATGGCTCGAGGTCGGCCCAACCCAGGTCGTCGGCCAGGACGAACACGACATTGGGCCGCGCGGCGTCAACCTGCCCCGGCCCCGTCAGCGACATCATCAGCAAGGCAAGCATCATGACTCACACCACCATTTCGAATCTTGCTCAGGGTGCCCATTCGATCCGGCTGAACAGAGGCTGGGGGCCCTTCCACGCCTTGCTGCCCAGCAGCCTGCCGTCCTTGTCCACATAGGCTCGCAAGCTGAGGATGTCGGCCATGGCCCAGTCCTTGGGGCTTGATCCCGTGGCGTCCTTGAAGTCGCCGGCGGCCAGCGTGATGACGGATGGCTCCGGCCCCCCGGGCAAGCGGACCACGGCGGCCAATTCCCGCGACTTGCCCCTGTAGCCCCGGAAAAAGTTCTCCGTGATCACCACCACGAGTTCGTTGGGCTCGGCCGAGGCCACGGCAAGCCTGAGTTTCTCGCCGGGGGCGCCGCGCCAGCGGGGGTCGCCAACCTTGCGGGTCGAATATTCCCAGTGATGGGGGTTATCGGCTGAAAGCGCGTACCAGTCGCGCCAGCCCGAGGCGAAGTCATCGATGAGCCGGGTGGGCGGGTTGGCGGGCTTCACGCCCGCCGCAACCAGTTCCGCCGGCCGAATCGAGTGAAGTCGGGAGCTGACTTGCCTCCTTGCCGCCGGCTGGGCATGCAAAACGGGAACCTTGGCGGGCAACGGATAGGCCACATTCGCGAAGGCGAACAGGGGCTGCTTCAGGTCCTCGACAGGAAGGATTGCCCGCCACGAGGCGCCTTCGCGCGCCACCTCGGCCGACCTCCAGAAACGGGCCCGCGGGTCGGCATCCACCGAATAGTACACCCGCACCTCGGCAACACGGTCGGCATCGGCGGGGGTCACCACCAGGGCGGGCGCATGGTCGGGCGGGTCGAACCCGAGCTTGGTCGCGGGCGTCGCCGGCATGGGCGCCCCTCCCCCGAGGTGCTGGTCGAACCACAGCGAGCGGTTCACGGAGAATTCCGGGGTGAACCGGTGGTTCATGTGGGGAGTGAACGAATACCGGGTGGCGTTGCCGGGGATGAGGCGCCCCGTCCGGTAGGTGTCGTCCATGATGCCGTGGAAATCGTTGGTGGCGCCCAGCCAGAGCATGGGCCCGCGCACGCGGGGCGCGTACGACTCGAAACCGAGCGTCGCGTTGAAGAGGTCGAGGCTGCCGTTGGGCATGGCCCGGGGTTCGTTGGGAAGCATGGGCCTGGGTTCATGGCGGAAGCCCGAGCCGCCGACCTCGGGCACGCTGGCCTTCACGCGCGGGTCGCTGCCGGCGACATACACGGTGAGGTTTCCACCCATGGAAAGGCCGAACA
>JAGWVO010000157.1 GCA_018970845.1 Planctomycetota bacterium | reverse complement strand
TTCGAGGAGTTCACGGCGCGCGCCCTCGGGGCCGCCCACGCCGTGATGGCTGGAAGCGGCACTTTGGCCCTTGAGCATGCCCTTGCCGCCACGGGAGTCGGGCCGGGCGGCATGGTCGCCCTTTCGGCGTACGATTTTCCCGGTAACTTTCTCACCGTTCATGCCTTGGGCGCCCGTCCCGTGCTCGTGGATGCCGACCCTGCCACCGGGCAGATGGACCCGGCTTCGCTTTCGGTCGCCCTGGGCCGTTTTTCCATCGCCGCCGTCGTGGTGAGCCACCTTCATGGCGGCATAGCGCCTCTTGACGACATCATTCCCCTGTGTGATCGCGCCGGCGCGGCTGTGGTGGAGGATTGCTGCCAATGTCCGGGCGGGACGCTGGCGGGCCGGCCGCTGGGAACCCGCGGACGCGCGGGTGTGGTCAGCTTCGGCGGGGGCAAGCCGGTCAGTTGCGGCCGTGGCGGCGCGGTATTGACCGACGATCCCTTGGTGGCCCAGCGGGTGAAGTTGAGGTCGCACCGCGGCACGAGGCTGGCCGTGCCGGGCAATTTGCAGCTGGCGGCTTTGGAACCCCAATTGGCCGAATGGAAGGAAACACTCGGCAAGGCCGCGGATCGCCTTGGGCGCCTCGACGGGGTGTTCCGAAACAATGGCGCCTGTCAACCGGTTTGGCGGGTTTCCACCGGGAATTTGTCGGGATTTTACCGCCTCGGGCTGATGGCTCCGTCGGGGGATCGCCAGCGCCTGATCGAGTCGGCGAAGGCCCTGGACCTGCCTCTTGCGGCCGGTTTCCGGGCGATTCACGCCGCCAGATCCGCCGCGCGCTTTGAAACGGCGGGCGATTTGCCCGGGGCCCTTGAGTGCGGCAGGCGGATGATGACCCTGGAAGGGGAGATGGTCCGCTGGGACGGGAAAGCATTCGAAGGCGCCCTGGAGAGGTGCCGGGCCTGGGCGCCGGCGCCATGACCGGGGTGGCGAACTGTGTCAGCTGCAAAAATGGCGGGTTTCCCCGGCGACACAACCCCTGCCGAATGGGGCTTGGACACCCCCGGCGGGCCTCTCCGGTCACTTGACACTCCTGAAGGGGCCCGATAGCTTGGGAACTTCCCGGTTTACGGAACAACCAGGAAGAGAACCATGGGAGTGGGCCCAGCGCGATGAATGAGCGCATGCGGATTCGCATTCGGATGGAAGGCTACGACCACGAGGTCTTGGATCGTACGGCCCGTGAGATTGCCGAGACCGCCGAGCGAACCGAGGCTCAGGTGCACGGACCGATTCCACTGCCGACGCGCGTGGAGCGGTACACGGTGCTGCGCAGCCCTCACATTGACCGGAAATCAAGGGAGCAGTTCGAGATCCGGACGCACAAGCGCCTGATCGACATCCTGCGCCCGACCGGCAAGACGGTCGAGGCCCTCAACAAGGGCCTCAGCCTTCCCCCAGGCGTGGACATCAAGATCCGCGTTCTGACCGCAGGCGCCTGACGCGCTGGTCTCTTCGAAGGGGTCCGGGTGATGCCGGGCCCCGTGTGTTGACGGGATAGGTTTTGGGAAGGATCCCGGGCGCCCCTTGAAACCAAGGGTCGGGGCGCCCGTGATTATGTTGCCGGTGGGGTAGCCCTCCGGTGATTGGGGTGTGAGATGTTGAGCCTGAAGGTTGTCAACATGGAAGGGCAGGAGGTCGGCTCGGTTGAAGTCAACCCGGCCGATTTCGGCGGCGAGGTGAATCGCCAGCTGCTCCATGATGTCGTTCTGATGCAACTGGCCAACCGTCGCGCCGGCACGCACTCCACCCTTCGCCGCGGCGAGGTGGCCGGCAGCACCAAGAAGATATTCCGCCAGAAGGGCACCGGCCGGGCGCGCGCCGGCAGCAAGCGCACGAACAAGCGGGTCGGCGGCGGCACGGCCAAGGGCCCCAAGCCCCGCGATTACGAATACCACATGCCGAAGAAGGCGGTCCGCGCCGCCACCCGCATGGCGGTGCTGAGCAAACTGGCCGACAACGAGGCCATCATCGTCGATTCCATCAGCATTCCCGACGCCAAGACCAAGTCGTTCCGCAAGCTGCTCTCCAACCTCAAGCTGCGCGGCACCAAGACCCAGGTTGGCGAACGCCAGTACGACCGTCGCATCGACGGCCTCACCTGCCTCGTGGGACTTCCCAAGGCTGATGACAACACTTGGCGCTCGGCCCGGAACATTCCCGGGGTCGCCGTGCTGCCGGTCAACGAGTTCAACGCCCTGACCATCATGAGGCAAAAGCGGCTGGTGCTGACGCGTGAGGCCCTCGAGGCCCTCCGCTCCGCCAAGGCCATGGCGTAACCGGGAGCAGCGACAACCATGAGCATCCACAAGGCAGCCGTCCCGGTCAGGAACTTCGGGCCCAAGCTCGACGCCCACCAAGTGATCATCCGGCCGCTGGTGACGGAGAAGGGCAACCGCCTGACCGACGAGTCGCGCACCTACGTCTTCGAAGTGAACCCGCTGGCGACCAAGCCCGAGATCAAGCAGGCCGCCGAGGTTCTGTTCAACATCAAGATCAGCACCGTCCGCACCCTGAATGTCCGCGGCAAGAGCCGCGGCTACCGTTTCCGGATGGGGCGGCTGAGCAACTGGAAAAAGGCTTACATCACCCTGCAGCCGGACAGCCCGGCGCTGGACCTGTTCTAATCTCCGGGGCGAGCCGGCAAGGAGCCGTTCGATGGGTATCAGGCAGTTCAAACCGGTGACCGCGGGCCGACGGCAGATGTCGGTCAGCGACTTCGCGGACATCACCGATCGCAAGAAGAAGCCCGAAAAGTCCCTGCTGCGCCCGCTGCCCAAGAGCGGCGGCCGCAACAACCAGGGCGTCATCACCTCCCGGTTCCGCGGCGGCGGCCACAAGCAGCGCTACCGCCTCATCGACTTCAAGCGCCGCCGTGACGGCCAAATCGCCGATGTGGTGGGTGTCGAGTACGATCCCAACCGTTCGGCCCGCATCGCCCTGATCGCCTACGCCGACGGCACCAAGTCCTACATCCTCGCCCCGCAGGGTCTGGCCAAAGGCGACAAGGTCGCCTCCGGCGAGGACTGCGAGCCGAAGACCGGCAACTGCATGCCCCTGCGCAAGATCCCGCTGGGCATGTCGGTCCACAACATCGAGCTCCAGCCCGGCCGCGGAGGCCAAATGGCCCGCTCCGCCGGTTGCTCCGCCGTTCTCACGGCCCGCGAGGGCGCCTGGGCCCAGGTGACCCTGCCGAGCGGCGAAATGCGCCGCGTGAGCTGTGAATGCCGGGCCACGATCGGAGTCCTCGGCAACGCCGACCACATGAATGTCAGCCTTGGAAAAGCCGGCCGCAAGCGATGGATGGGCCGCAAGCCCCACAACCGCGGCGTGTCGATGAACCCGGTCAACCACCCGATGGGCGGCGGCGAGGGGCGCACGGCAGGCGGCCGTCATCCTTGCAGCCCGACGGGCGTGCTGGCCAAGGGTGGCAAGACCAGGAAGAAGCGGAAACCGAACAGCAAGGCGATCATCCGTCGCCGTCGCCCGGGCCCGCGCAACACGGCCAAGTAACCGGGGATCGTTTGAGGAGGGCGGCCAACGCCGCTAGCGAGTCATGGGAAGATCGCTTAAGAAGGGTCCCTATGTGGATGAGCGGCTCTACGCCAAGGTCGAGAAGGGCCGGGCCAAGGGCAACCGCGATCCCATCAAGACTTGGGCGCGCGACTGCACGATCGTGCCGGAGTTCGTGGGAGTCACCTTCCTCGTCCACAACGGCAAGCAGTTCATTCGCGTCTACGCGACGGAAGACATGGTCGGCCACAAGCTTGGCGAGTTCTCGCCGACCCGGACATTCAAGGGACACGCCGGCGCCAAGGCCAAGGCCGCCGCGAAGTAACGGGCAGGGAAACGGGAGCTGATTCCATGAAGGTCAAGGCGATTCACCGCTACGCGCGCATGTCGCCCCGGAAGCTTCGGCTGTATGCCGACCTCATCCGGGGGCGCCGCGCCGACGAGGCTCTCGAGCTTCTCCGCTTCGAGACCACCCGCAGCGCCCGCCTCATCGAGGCCGTCCTGAAGAGCGCCATCGGCAACGCGCGCTTCAAGGAGATCGACGATGTCGAGGACATGATCGTCAACGAGTCCCGGGTCGACGGCGGACCGATCCTCAAGCGCAGCATGCCCCGCGCACGGGGTTCGGCCTACCCGATCAAGAAACGAACCGCCCATATCCATGTGGGCTTGGCCACCGAGGACGAGCTGGCCTGACCGGCCAACCGTGGAGAAAACCCAAGATGGGACAGAAAGTCCGTCCGACAGGCTTCCGAACCGGCGTGATGATCGACTGGAAAAGCCAGTGGAGCGCCAGCGTGAAGAAAGAGTTTCCCGAGCTTCTGCTCGAGGACCGCAAGATCCGCGCTTTCATCAACAAGGAGTACCGCGCGGCCCTTGTTTCGATGGTGCGCATCGAGCGGACCCGCGAGAAGGTGATCGTCTACATCCACGCCGCGAAGGTCGGTTCCATCATCGGCCAGAAGGGCGCCAAGATCGACGAGCTCACCGAGAAGCTCAAGGACATGTTCAATCGCGAGATCGAGGTGAAGACGATCGAGGTTCATCGGCCGCAAACCGATCCCCAGATCCTTTCACGCGAGATCGCCGACAACCTGGAAAAGCGCCAAAGCTTCCGCCGCACCCTCAAGAGGGCGCTGGAGCAGGCGATGGAAAGCGGCGCCCGCGGCGTGCGCATCCAGATGTCGGGCCGCTTGGGCGGCGCTGAAATGGCGCGATGCGAAAGCGGCATGCTCGGCAGCATCCCGCTCTCGACGCTTCGCAGCCGGGTTGAATACGGGTTCTCCGAGGCCTCGACGCCCCAGGGGAACATTGGCATCAAGGTGTGGGTGAACAACGGCGACTACTTGACGGAGGAATCTGGCGATGGCCCTAATGCCCAAGCGCGTAAAGTATCGAAAAAGCCAGCGCGGTCGGGTAAAAGGTAACGCCTCCCGCGGCAACACGGTGTCTTACGGGGAATTCGGCCTCCAGTCGCTGGAAGCCGGATGGATGCCCGCCGAGACCATCGAGGCCGGGCGCATCACGATCGCCCATGCGATCCGCGGCGAAGGCAAGCTTTTCATCCGGGTTTTCCCGCACAAGTCGGTGACGGCGATCCCGCTGGAAACCCGCATGGGCAAGGGCAAGGGCGAACCCGAGTTCTGGGCCGCCGTGGTCAAGCCCGGAATGGTCCTGTTTGAACTGGGCGGATTGCCCGAGGCGGCGGCAAGGGATGCCTTCGCCAAGGTGGCGTACAAGATGCCGTTCAAGTGCCGCTTCGTGGCGAGGCGACCGAGCGTCGGCTGATGACGGGATGGGGCGCGAGGCGCTCCGAGGGGATTTGGAATGAGCAGCAAGCTGAAGGCCGACGCCATCCGTTCGATGGGCGACGAGCAGCGCAAGGCGGTGTTGGTCGAGCAGGCCCGCCTCCTGATGGACCTCAAGGTCCAGCGCGCCACGGATCGACTTGAGGCGATCAGCGAGGTTCGCGTGATCCGGCGCAACATCGCCCGGCTCAAGACGATCCTCCATGAGAAGGCCGTCAAGGAGAGGCACTCGGCCGCCCACAAGGCGTTGGCCGACGCCAAGGCCGCTCGCCTCGAGGCCCAGAAGACCGCCGAAAAGCAGTACCGTGAAATTCGCGAGGCGAATGAAAAGGCCAGGCAGGCGGCCCTTGAGCGGAAAAAGGCCGGGGTCAAGAAGGCTGGAGCTGGGGCCAAGGGTGCCAAGGCCGCCAAGCCTGCCAAGAAGAAATAACCGTCCAGGTGTTAGCCTAAAGGGGTGAATCGATGTCCGAGACGAATGAAAACCAGGCGGAAGGGGCCGATCGCGGCCGCCGCCGTGTGTTGATCGGGGTGGTGACAAGCGACAAGACCAGCAAGACCCGCCGCGTGGAGATTCCCAGGCAGGTTCGCCATCCCCGATACGGAAAGATCATCCGTCGCCGGACCGTTTGCGTCGCCCATGACGAGAACAACGAGAGTCGTTCGGGCGACACCGTGGAGATCATGGAGAGCAGGCCGATCAGTCGCACCAAGCACTGGCGCCTGGTCCGGGTGGTGACCAAGGGTGTCTCGGACAACGCCGTGAAGGCGGCTCCGGGAGCGTGAGTCGGGTCGGCGAGAGCCGGGAGTGACGAACAATGATCCAGATGTACACCTACATCGATGTCGCCGACAACACGGGTGCCAAGGAGTGCATGTGCGTGAAGGTGCTTGGCGGCACCCACAGGCGCTACGCGGGCATCGGTGATGTCATCATCGCCAGCGTGAAGAAGGCGAATCCGGGCGGTGATGTGAAGCAGGGCGATGTGGTGCGCGGCGTGGTGGTGCGGGTGCGCAAGCAGACCCGCCGCGCCGACGGCACCTATGTCAAGTTCGACCGCAACGCCGTCGTGCTCCTGGACAAGGAAGACGAGCCAAGGGGCACCCGCATCTTCGGAGCCGTGGCCCGGGAGTTGCGCGAGAAGAATTTCACCAAGATCACGAACCTGGCCGAGGAGGTGGTCTGACGCGTGCCGACGGCCCGCGCCGGATCCGATGAACATGAACATTCGCAAGAACGACACGGTGGTGGTGATTGCCGGCAACGACGCCGATGCCGCCAAGGCTCGCAAGGTGGTGCGCGTGCTGCCATCGGAAGGCAAGGTCGTGGTCGAGGGTGTCAACCGCACATTCAAGCATGTCCGTCCGAGCAAGCGGAACATGCAGGGCGGCCGCCTGTCGATCGAGCGGCCCATCGACGCCAGCAATGTTCAGCTCTATTGCGGAGCCTGCAAGTCGGGCGTGCGCACCGGACGCGAACACCTGCCGGATGGCACCAAGGTGCTGTTCTGCAAGAAGTGCAAGAAGGCGGGCAGGGCGGGCGTCATCCGGGTGCTGGCCAAGGCGGCGGCCCCCAAGGCGACGAAGTGAAACACGAGAGGGAGTAAGGGTTCATGGCCCGTTTGATGGAAAAATACCGCAAGGAAATCATGCCGGCCCTGGCTGCCAAGTTCGGCCGCACCAACCCCATGAGCCTGCCCCGTTTGCAGAAGATCGTGGTGAACATGGGCGTCGGCAAGGCCGTGCAGGAAAAGGCGCGGATCGAGCAGGCCGCCGAGCAATTGAGCCAGATCACGGGCCAGCGCGCCCAGGTGACCAAGGCCAAGCGCGCCGTCTCTGGTTTCCGGCTTCGCGAGAACCTGGAGATCGGATGCCGGGTCACGCTTCGCGGCAAGCGGATGTTCGAGTTCCTCGACCGCCTGCTGAACCTCGCCCTTCCGCGTATCCGCGACTTCCGGGGAGTGAATCCGAAAAGCTTCGACGGCAACGGAAACTACAGCATGGGCCTCGTGGAACAGAATGTGTTTCCCGAGATCAATCCGGACAAGGTGACCTTCACGCAGGGCATGGATGTGACCTTCGTGACCAGCACCCGGCAGGACGACGAGGCCCGCGAGCTTCTTCGCGCCTTCGGAATGCCCTTCAGGGACAAGTGACACAACGCAGGCTTGGAGTAGCGACATGGCGACCGATGCGAAAAACGTGGGATTCCGGAGGGCTCTTGCCCGCCTGGAGGAACACGCCCGGCAAATGCAGAAGAGGCCCGAGGAGAGGATCAAGTCGAGGGTGATGGAACCCCGCGAGATGATCCGCATCCGGATGCGCTGCCGCATGTGCGGACGATCCCGCGCCGTTTACCGCAAGTTCGGCATCTGCCGCATTTGCTTCCGCAACCTGGCCAGCGACGGGTTGATTCCCGGCGTTCGCAAGGCTTCCTGGTAAGGACAGACAGGACACCACGAACCATGATGACCGACACGATCGCCGACATGCTCACACGGATCCGCAACGCCAACCGGATCGAGCGCCCCGTCGTTGACATGCCCGCCTCGAAGCTCAAGCTCGGCATCGCCGAGACACTCAGGCGCGAGGGATTCATCACCCACTTCCAGGTGGGACGGGCGATCCTCGACGAGCAGGGCCACCCCGTTTTCCAGGAGGTCGGCGGCGACGAGATCGGCAACGGCAAGGTGACGCTGAGGCTTCACCTCAAGTACGGTCCC
>JAGWVO010000156.1 GCA_018970845.1 Planctomycetota bacterium | reverse complement strand
ACCAAGCTACAGGCCTGCCTCGCGGACAGCGGTGGAACCATCGCGCATCTCTGGCGCGCCACGGTGGATGCCTCACGGCAGGCCCAGGGCATCCGCGACTCCATGCGCGAAGCCCTCCCGTCCCTTGTCGCGCGGATCCCCCACGGTTCACGGCTCACGGGGGTTGGCGTGGGATTCGGCGGCCCCGTGGACTCATCCACGGGAAAAACCATCATCTCCCACCAGATCCAAGGGTGGGAGAACTTCCCCTTGGCTGAGTGGCTAGAAAAGATCCTTAAGGTTCGCGCGCTCGTCGGCAACGACGCCGATGTGGCTGGCCTGGGAGAGGCCACCAAGGGCGCCGGCGTCGGCCATGACCCGGTTTTTTACATCACCGTCGGATCGGGAATCGGCGGCGGTTTGATCCTCGGCGGCAAAATCCATCCGGGTTGCGGGCGGGGCGCCGCTGAAATCGGCCACCTCATGGTGGACCGACATGGAGAAATCCTCGAGCATGTCGCCTCGGGTTGGGGAATCCAGCGCCGCTTCGCCGCGGCCGTACAGGCCGGCGCCCGCACCTCCGTCACCGGACCCTCGCCAACCGTCCAAGGGATCGCGTTGGCCGCGCGGGCGGGCGACGCCCTTGCCTTGGAAGCCTTGGCCGAGGCCACCAACGCCCTGGCATGGGGGGTCTGCCAGACCGCGGCCCTTGTCTGCCCGCGGCGCTTCGTGATCGGCGGCGGGGTGTCGCTTCTGGGGGAAGACCTTTTCTTCGGCCCCCTGCGCGCCGCCGTGGACAGGATGGTTTTCAAGCCGTTCCACGGGCTCTTCGACATTGTCCCGGCGGCATTGGGCGAGGAAGTGGTTCTCCATGGCGCGTTGTCCCTGGCGGCGGGCGCCGCCAAAGACTGAATCAGGCGCGACCCACGGCCCAGCAGGCGGCCAATTCCACCAGCACCCGGCATGCCGCGTCCATTTCCTCAAGGCAGGTCCATTCCAACGGGGAGTGGAGATTGTGCTCGCCGCATGAGAGGTTCGGGCATGGCAGGCCTTTCTCGGTGAATCGGCTGCCATCGGTGCCGCCCCGCACGCGGGTCACCCTCGGGATCATTCCGGCGCGCCGGGTAGCCTCCTCGGCGAAAGCCACGGCCCTCGGTTCGGCCGCGAGGCCATCAGCCATGTTGCGGTACTGCGGCCGAACATCGACCTCGATGCCGCTTCCGGGAAACTCCCGCTCGAGGTGGGAGGCGATTTCCCTGAGCATCGCGGCCTGCCCCGCCAGGGCTTTCGTGTCGAAGTCGCGGAGAAGCACCTGGATCCTCGTCTCGGCGACGCCTCCCTCGATCCGGTAGGGATGCAGGAATCCTTGGTCGTCCATGGTGGTTTCAGGAGACAGGAATTGCCTTGGCAACCGGTCGATGAACATCGCCGCCAAGCGCACGGCGTTCACCATGCGCCCCTTGGCGATCGACGGATGGATGTTGACGCCACGGACCCGAATCACCGCGAGATCGGCCGAGAATGTCGCGGCATCGATTTCAGCGGTGCCGCCGCCGTCGAGCGTGTAGGCCACGCCAGCGCCCAATTTGGCCAAATCGACATGATCGGTTCCCCGGCCGATCTCCTCGTCGCAGGTGAAGCAGATACGGATGCCCGGCCGCGGCCATCCCGGATTTTCCAAGAGACGCCTGGCCGTCTCCATGATCACGGCGACCCCCGCCTTGTCATCGGCTCCGAGCAGCGTCGTCCCATCGGAGGTGATGATGGTCTTGCCGCGCAGCGAGGCAAGGTCGGAATCCTTGAGCGGGCTCAGCACCAGGCCCGGAACGGCGGGATAATTAATGTCCCCGCCGTCGTATGGGGAGTGAACGACCGGCCTGACCCCGGCACCCGAAGTCTCGGGTGAGGTGTCCACATGGGCGATCAGGGCGATGGTGGTTGACCCGCTTCCCGGGGAGGGCGGAATCGTCGCGTACACGATCCCCTTGTCGGTATGCTCCACTTCCCGGGCACCCATCGCCCTGAGTTCTTCCGCGAGCATCCTGCCCAGTTCAAGTTGGCCCGGACTGCTGGGTACAAGCTTGGAGCCCTCCATGGCCATCGTGTCGACCCGGGCATAACGGCAAAACGCCTCCAGCAATCGGTTCATCCGCCGCCATCCTCGTCCTTGGAACCTTGGGAGGAACGCCGGGACCGCCCCGGTGCCCCCTCGACCCCCACCCGGGGGCACAAATCGGCGAGGCCGCATCGATCACAGGCCGGCTTGCGGGCGGCACAAACCGCCCGGCCATGGTCGATGAGGCGGAGACTGGTGATCGTCCAGTCCCCGGGCGGCCATTGCTCCATGAGGTCGCGTTCCACCTTCACCGGGTCGTCGTGCCGGGTCAGGCCCAGGCGGCGGCTCAGTCGTCCCACATGGGTGTCCACGGTGATGCCGGGCACGCCAAAACAATGCCCCAGGACCACATTCGCCGTCTTGCGCCCGACGCCGGGCAACACAACCAACTCCTCAAGCGTGCGGGGAACCTCCCCGCCATGCCTGTCCATGAGTTCCCGGCAGCATCCCCTGATGTTGGCGGCCTTGTGGCGAAAAAAACCGGTCGACTGGATCAGTTTCTCGATTTCACCCAAATCCGCTTGGGCGAGAGACTTGGCATCGGGAAACCGGGCGAACAAGGCCGGTGTGACCTTGTTGACGCGCGCATCGGTGCACTGGGCCGAAAGGATCGTCGCCACCAGCAGTTGCAGCGGATTTTCGTATTCAAGCGCGCAGCGGCTTTCGGGATACATCCCGGCCAACTTCTCCAAGAGGCCGACGGACGGATTTCGTCGCTTGGTTTTCCCCATGCTCCGATGGTAGGTTCATCACGCCCGCCTTCAAGCCCGCGACAGATGCCCTAGGATGGCGGAGGGGCGAAAGCCCTTCCCGGGAGTCATCCATGAGGCAGGTCGGACAAACCTTACCAGCCGCGCAGGCATCGCTCCTGGCCGACATCCTTTTGGCCGAAGGCATCAAGTCGAACCTCCTGGAATCTCCAGAAGGCATTCAGGTCTGGATCGTCGATGAGGACAAGCTGCCCCGGGCCAGGGAGTTGCTGGCTTCTTTCCAGGCCAACCCCATGTCGGCCGACCATGCCGCCGCCAGGTCGGAGGCCCGCAAAATCAGGAGCGAGGAACAATCCGCGGAACGCGAATACGAGCAACGACAAAAGCGCATGGAAAGGCGGATGCGGGGCGCCGCCCGAGACAAGATCACCCTTTTGGTGGTGCTGGTTTCCGTGGGGGTTTCGCTCTTCTCCATTTCCGCCGCCAGCCGGCAAGAAACCTCCGAACCGATTGGAACACCCGAGCAGGTTGTCTCGTTCCTGAGTTTCGCCGACCCGATGGGTCGGCCGACCGGCGGCGCCATTCCGTGGAACCAGCCTTGGCGCATGGTCACTCCCGCGTTCCTTCATTTCAGCACCATCCATCTCCTGTTCAACATGCTCATGCTCATCTCGCTTGGCACGAAGGTAGAGCGCGCCCTGGGCCCGCCCCGATACGGCGCCTTGGTGCTGGGATTGGCCCTCGCATCCAACCTGTCCCAGGGACTCATGGTGCCCGACGGCATGTTCGGCGGCATGTCGGGGGTCGTTTACGGGATATTCGGTTTCAGTTGGATCCAGATGTCGCGGGCGCCCGGACGCGGCCTCGCCATCGACGGATTCACCGCGATGGTGATGATGGCCTGGTTCTTCGCCGGATTCCTGCAGCTCACCGGAGGCGTCTCGATGGCCAACCATGCCCACGCCGGCGGCCTCCTGGCCGGCCTTTTGGCGGGATACCTCTGGACGGAATGAGGAATTCCGCTTGCTTCCACGGGCAAGCCGCACTATTCGCCCTTTCCGAAGACGATTCGTCCCGTCACATGACGGGAATCCGTCCGCACAGGAGGTGGCGAGTGAAACTGAAATTCCTTTTTGCCGGTTGGGCCATCGTGCCGGCCCTTCTCACGGGTTGCGGCGGCAGTTCCTGCTTCATGTGCAAGGAAAGCTACGCCAAGAAAAAGAACTCCGCGCCCCTTCCCGCCTGGCAAACCGCGCCAGCGAACGCCAAGTCGGCGCCCGTGGGTGGAGACGCGCCGAGCCTGTCCATTGCGCCCAAGCCGGCATCCTCCAATCCGACGGGCATGAGTCCAGCCGCCACCAAGGCCGCAGCCAAGCCGGATCCGGTGACTCCTGCGCCCATTCAGTCCGTGGCCACCCCGGTCGCTCCCGCGGAACCGCTTCCAAGCGCCCCCGCCGTGCCCGCGACCAGCCTCAATGTGCCACCCCCGCCGACGCTGAACCTGCCCGAGCCAGTCGCGGCGCCCGCCGAAAAACCCGCTCCGCCGGCCGCCAACGCGGGCCCCGCGCTGCCCCCGTTCAACCCCGGAAGCCCTGCCGTGCTGCCTCCTCCTCCCGGCGCGCCATCGCTTGAACCGGCGCCACTTTCGATTCCATCGGTTCCCGTTCGCTAAGCACGACCTGGCACATGAAGCCGTCCGAAACAGGGTTTGGCCACTCCCTAGTGGCCAAACCCCCGGCCATTAAGGTGCCATTTTGATTCAAACGCCAAATAAGCGCTCCTGTAGCATCCCCCGGTGAAGCGCCGTGGCCACCAAGGCGCCATGAAATCCCGTCTGGGCAAGCGTCATCAAATCGTCCGGGCCTCGCACGCCTCCGCCCGCCAGCAGTTCACCAGTGGCTCCAGCCCGTCGCCAAGCCTCAACCACGCCGTGTCCCCATGGCCCGTCGCCTGTTCCCACCCGAGCCAGGTCGATGGCCAACATCCTCCGGATGCCGGCGTCCATGGCGGCACCGAATAATTCCGCCATGCCACCTGTTTCCCATCCCGGTGCCCTTCGGGGTTCTCCCGCCACCAGGTCGAGAGAGAAGGCGAATCGCGACGGATCGCGACGCGCGGCTTCCGCCAACGCCCGGGGTCCACGAATCGTCTCCAGTCCAAGCACCACCGTCAGCTTTTCATCCGCTGCTAGCCATGGCCACGCGTCCGCCGGCCCAGTGACACCCGCATCGAGCCACAATTCCAGCCCCGCCGATGCCAATGAATCGACCAAGGCGCATTGGGGCGGAAGGCCCGCGATGGCGTCGAGATCGGCTACATATAGACGCTTCGTCCGGCATGCCCGCGCCATGGCCAATGCCAGGGCAACCGGATCATCCCCGTCGCCAAGCACTCCTTGGGCGGTTTGATAGGCATCGCGGCGGCCCGCCACGGCATGAACCGCGCGGCCATGCTTGAGGTCGATGACGGGAACAAGGTTGAACCCCCGGTCAGCGATCATGGGGTCGCCGGCCAGTGGGGCGGCAGGGGAGCGGTCAACTCGACCGGTTCGTAGCGGATCGGATGGAGAAACCTGAGCCAACGGGCATGAAGCGCGATGGGAGCTTCCCGTGAGCCGACAAGGCCAAGGGCGGTTTTGGCGCCGTACTGCTGGTCTCCAACAATCGGCAGACCGCGACTGGCCGCCTGAAGCCGAAGCTGGTGCATGCGGCCGGTGACGGGGCGCATCTCCACCCGCAGTCCAGTCCGGTCCCACCCAAGGCACTCCACCTCCATCTCGGCCGGCTTGGCACCTTCCGCGCCGGCCTCCACGATTTCAGCGCGCGATTCCTCGGAGACTTTGCGCATGTGATCAGCCCAGGTTACTGGCCCATGCCAAGACTGAGCGACGGACGACGACTCCAGCACCGCCCAATAAACCTTGCGGACAACCCTGTCGCGGAACTGCTCGGCAAGCCTTGCGGCCGCCTTGGAACTCTTGGCGAAGAGAACCACGCCCGAAACGGGCCTGTCGAGCCTGTGGGGGATACCCAGGTAAACGCGCCCCTTCTTGCCGTGGGTGGCTCGCAGGTAATCGCGGGCGGCATCCTCGAGGCTGGGCGCCGCTCCCGAAACCCCCTGGGTGAGCAATCCCGCCGGCTTGCACAACGCCAGGCAGTGGTTGTCCTCGAACAGGACGGCGGGGTCGGCCATTGGGTCAGTTGGCGGGCATGGCGGCGCGAACCGCCTCCAAGGCCTTGCCAAGAACCCTGTCCTTGAAGTCGGGAAGCAAGGGGCTGTGCGGCTTGCCCGCTTCGCGGACCACATCACGATCGCTTCGCCAGCGCTGGTAGTCGACCCGCTCCTTGTCCTCGAGCTTCACTTCCATTCCCTCGGAAGGCTTCACGCCCCACTCATCGGTTTCCTTGCTGTCGGGGAAACGGTGGATATTCTTGCCGCTGGGCCGCCAGTAGCTGGCCGTGGTGAGCTTGAGCGCGCTCGCCTGGCTTTCCATCGGAATGACATTCTGGACGCTGCCCTTGCCGAACGACCTCTCGCCCACAACGATGGCGCGGCCATGGTCCTGAAGCGCCGCGGATAGGATCTCGCTGGCGCTCGCCGAATAACGGTTCACAAGCACGGCGATGGGAAACTGCTTGGCGGGCAGGAACAGCGTTCCATCCCGGTGCGCCGAATAGACCTGGTCTTGTTGGTTGCGGCCGCGGGTGGAAACGATCACGCCGTCGTCGAGGAACATGTCGGAAATCTCGACGGCGGCGCTCAGCAGGCCGCCGGGGTTGTACCGGAGGTCGATCACAAGGGCCCGTGCTCCGGCGGCCTGGATCGCGGCGAGGGCCGCCTTGAGCTCGCCAACCGTGGTCTCGGCAAAGCTTGAGATGCGGACATAGGCGATCTTGCGTTCCTTGTCGAGCATGAAATCCGGGTTGCCGTCGGGCAACCGGGAGTCTCCGATCACGCTCTGGACGCGGATGATGTCTCGCTTGAGGGTGTAATCGACTGGTTTCTTCTCCCCCTCATGGACCACGGTGAGAACGACCTCGGTGCCCGGTTCGCCCTGGATCATGTCGATCGCCTCGCTGATGCCGAGGTTTTCGGTGCTTTTTCCGTTGATCTTGGTGATGATGTCGCCGGCCAGGATGCCGGCGTTGTAGGCCGGCGTGCCCACGATCGGGCTGAGAACCGTCAGCCGGCTTCCCTTCTGCAGATCGACGCCAAGGCTGATGCCCACGCCTCCGAACGAGCCCTTGCTGGCCCTGGAGAACTGCTTGTATTCCTGCGGATTGATGTAGCTGGAATGGGGGTCGAGCCGTTCAAGGCCGCCATTGATCATCGCCTCAACCAGCTGGCGTTGTTCCTCGGGCTTGAGTTCGCGCACATACCGCTGGCGGACTTCCTGCAGCACATCCACCATCAACCGCGCCATCTCGTAGTCGCTGTCGCGACCCCGGGAAGGCGCCGACCGGCTCACGGCAAGGCCGAACACGCCCACGGCCATCACACCCAAGATCCAGCCCAGGTTCCGTCCCGTCATGGCTCCGATTCCTCCATCACCTACGCGAATCGTAACCGGGGGCCTGTTCCGTTGCGATACCGATGGCCGGAAGCGGCCGTCTTGATCCCGGCACCGGTTTCAGGTTGCAATCCGCGTGCGGAGGCGGAAGCGGTGCGCCCATTGACACTCGACCTGATCATTCCCCCCGAGGAGTTCCTGGCCGGCCAGGACGAACACCTCGCCAAGCACATGCGCTATGTGGACCGCTACCGCAAGGTTCGGATGGGCCCCCGGGCCACCCTGGTGTTCGAAGACCGGCAGACGCTCTGGTTCCGCGTCCAGCAGGTCATCGCGATGGCCCGCCTCAATGATCCGAAGGCCCAGCAACGCGAACTCGACCACCACAACATGCTGCTGCCCTCGGCGGGCGGCCTGCAGGCGGCCCTGCTCCTTGACACTCCGGGCAACCCCGGGGCCGACGCGGAAACCTGGCGCGGCCTCACCGGGCAGGACATCGCGATGCACCTCGGCCCGCAAAAAACCTTGCGCGCCAACATCCTGTCCGCCAATCCCGAGGACCGCTGCTGGGGAACGGCGCATTGGGTGCAATTCCTGCCGGAGGATGCCGACCTGGAATCCCTGACGGATCCGGCCACCGGCGTCTGGTTTTCCATCCGCTCCGGGGATTACCACGAGGCAAGCCACCCGATCAGCCCCGACATACGCCAAAGCCTGGTCAAGGATCTGATACCCGACGACGCCCGGGCGGGTTTGCGGCTGTAGAATCGAGACG